>JAYZMM010000114.1:0-9184 GCA_036153155.1 Planctomycetota bacterium | reverse complement strand
TTGAGGAGGCAAACGCGCCGCGACCCGGCCGTTTATCCTCAATCAACTCAATTCCGCGTTCGCGCAATAGAAGTTCAGCACTGACAATGTTGGGTTCGTCGTCCAATACGCCCGAAAGTAATCCGCAAGCGAAACTGCTACTCAAAAGCGACGTCTGACGTTCTGCCACATCCCCACGATATTCCAGACGACAACTTTCGGCCTTGGAAGCATCGAGTTGTCCCACCATCCGGCCCAGCCGATAGGCAAGATCAAGATACCCTCGCATGCTTTCAACTGTTTGCGCATCAAGTGGTGTCATATTAACCGCATGTCGGATATTGCCGCTGGTAAGAAAGTCGATCAGTAGTTGCACGCCCTCAACCGCTACCTGCGTCTGAGCCTCTTCCGTGCTGGCACCAAGGTGGGGTGTGCAAAGGACCCCTGGCATCTCAAATAGTGGGTGATCCGTGCATGGTTCCTCTGCATAGACATCGAGCGCCACCCCCGCGAGCACACCGCTCTGCAGACCCTCGACCAGCGCCTGCTCATCATAAATGCCACCCCGGGCGCAATTGATTAACCGGGCTCCCGGTTTGATTTTTTGAAGTTGTCCACTGCCGATCAGGCCCCGCGTCTGGTCTGTCAGCGGCGTATGAACCGTTAAGTAATCAATTTCAGGGAGCATGGCATCCACGTCGTCAAACATCTCAACGCCGATTTCAGCCGCCCGGGACGCCGAAAAAAACGGGTCGTAGCCCAACACGCGCATTTCAAGCGCTTGGGCTCGCTCCGCCACTGCCTGACCGATACGACCCATGCCGACGATGCCGAGCGTTTTCCCGGCGACCTGCGCCCCGGTAAATTTTTTTCGGTCCCAACGACCCTCTCGAAGCGACTGATATGCAGGTGCTACATTCCTCGATAAGGCAAGCATCAAGGTCACCGCGTGTTCAGCCGTGCTGAGGGTATTGCCGGTCGGGGTATTCATCACCACAATCCCTCTGCGAGTGGCGGCCTGCTTGTCGATGTTGTCGGTTCCCACACCTGCCCGCACGATGGCCTTGAGTCGCGTATTCCCCTCAAGGGATTCAGCAGTAATTTTAACTCCGCTGCGCAAGATCACTCCGTCATACTGATCAAGCGCCTGACGGAGTTCTGTGTCTGCCAGCCCGGTCCGCACATCAAACTGGATGCGGGCGTCCGACTTCAACAGTTCGATTCCCTCAGCAGCAAGATTATCTAGTACGCAAATGCTCGGCACAGGCAACTCCTCTTCATGGCTTGTTCAAAACTCAGGGTCTAGCTGTTTTCTTTAAAAAAGGAATGCATAAACTCCGCTAAGCGTTCCACGCCTTCGCGTGGCATAGCGTTGTATATTGAAGCGCGAATGCCGCCTACGCTACGGTGCCCCTTGAGGTTGCAAAGCGATTGCTCTGCTGCCTGCGCGATAAACTCGGCTTGCAGCGCGTCATTCGGCAGCTGAAAGGTAACGTTCATTAAACTACGGGAATCGATTTCGGCGTGGGGCCGATAAAATCCCGAAGAGGCATCGACCACCTCATAAAGCAGTGCCGCCTTCTGTTGGTTTAGCTGATGCATTTTTTCGAGCCCACCTATCGTGTGGATCAACCAGTCGGTTACCAGTTTCACGATGTAAATCCCAAAGGTGGGAGGCGTGTTGTAGCACGAGTTATTTTTAACGTGATTTTCGTAGCAAAGCATGCCCGGTTTGGTTGCATCGACTTCGCCGAGCAAATCGTCTCGAATAATCACCACGGTGACACCGGCAGGCCCAGCATTTTTCTGAGCACAGGCGTAGACTAGACCATAGCGTTCCATTGCGAGTGGCCGATATAGAAAATCACTCGAGGCATCGGCAACCAGCGGGACATTTCCAGTATCAGGTTCTTTTTGGAATTGCACCCCCTGAATTGTCTCGTTCGACGTGAAATAGGCATAGGCCGCATTGGCATCGAGTTCTAGTTCATCGCTTGAGGGGATTCGTTTGTATTGCGTTGCTTCCCCACTCCAGGCTTCACGGACTGAGCCTTCGCGACGCGCCTCGACAAGCGCTTTCTCTCCCCAACTTCCCGTAGTGATATAATCTGCTGATCGACCCTTCAAGAAGTTCATGGGAATCATTGAAAACTGCAGACGAGAGCCGCCCTGAAGAAAAATAACGCGGAAATGATCTGCTAGTCCCAAGAGCTCTCTCAGGTTAGCTTCCGCCGCTTCGAGTATGGCCGTAAACGCTTTGCCACGATGGCTGATTTCCAAGATCGAAGCACCTGCACCGGGAAGGCACATTAGTTCCTGCTGCGCGTTGCGTAAAACCTCTTCCGGCAAAACAGCAGGTCCGGCAGAAAAATTAAACACTCGTTCGTTCATCGCATCAGTTCCTAATGCTTGCAGTTCATTGTTCTCTTTACGTCAACCTAATCCATACCGTTCGGCGTCTCGGCACAGAGGTGGGCATTTCCTTGCTGCGAGTTGCTGCGAGTTGCTGCGAGTCGACCGAAGCTCACCGGATGTCCTGCCCGCTGCCGATTGTAGGAGTTGGTATGCAGGGGCGAAAGGGTCGGGCAGTGGCCACCGCCGGCCTGCTCACCTATACTTAGTCGTCAATTGGAAACGCCGACTATCCTTTTTCGAGTCTGGGCATCGGTATGTTGAAATCTTTGGGTCGTCTTCTGCAGATCGGAGGCCTGATTCTGTTGCCTCTGGCCATGTTCATGGAGTTATCCGGTCAACTCGGCCGACGCGGCGTTGCCGAGTTATTGCTGATGCTGGTTGCGGGAGCGGCTGCCTTTGTGCTAGGCCGTTTTATCGAAGGCTATGCCCGTTAGAGTGCGAGTGCACTCTCTCTTTCCCAGCAAATCTCGGCGGTTTATACTGGGAAGCAGCGGTTTGATGCACCTTTGATGCACCGATGGCCCTTCGTCTCGGTGCCACTTCGGGCACCGCTTTGGCCAGCCTCGGGGCAACCCTGAAAAACAGACAAGAGGCCGTTTTGAATCTGCGGTTCCCCATTCTTGCGCTCGTGTTGAGTTTGGTCTATGGCCATGCTTTTGAGCTAACTGCCGATTGGCCGATCTTACGAACAACGCCGGCCAGCGGGATCCAGCTGCAACCGGCTCAGGTTGGTGACCTTCCAGGCGAAGCAACCCTGATGCAAATGCGTCTGGCTGCGCTGATTGAAGAGAAAAACTGGGAAGAGGCGATAGCAACGTTTTTTAAACTGATTGACCGTTATGGCGATCTGCCGATCGCGATCGGTGAAGACAGTAATCGGTATCTGAGTGTTGCGACCTACGGACATATGCTGCTGGCGGACTTACCACCTGAGGCGCTTGCCCTTTATCGTGACCGCGTGGATGCCGCGGCGGAGAATTGGTATCGCGGTCTGCGAACTGCGACGAATCCGACCTCGGAGCAGGCGGATCAGCTCGATCAATTTTTCTGTAGTCGATACGGTGATGATGCATTGCTTCTTTTGGGCGATCGGGCGCTGGAGCGTGGTCATTTTGATCAGGCGCGGGAGTATTGGCAGCGGATCGATGCGTCATGGACGGCCGAAGGAGGTCTTGGCTTCTGGCACGCCTACCAGGGAATCCCGCCAGAGCAGTTGATCGAATCGCTGCAGAGTAAAAGGCCGACATCGCAGGATGCATCGCACGACCGTCACGACCTGGTTTATCCAGACTCCGACCTCGATCTAGCCACTATCGGTGCACGCTTGGTGCTGGCTTCAATTCTGCAGCGAGATTTTCCGCGGGCGCAGTGGGAGCTCGGCGTATTTCGAGGGTTGTTTCCTGAGGCACACGGTTGGCTTGCGGGTAAGGATAACGTTTATGCCGATACTCTCGAGCAACTCCTCACAGACCAGTTGGAGCGAGAGCAGATCGTTCGACAAAAAAAAATAGAACAGCCGATAGAAGAGCAGGAGACATGGCCCACGTTTGCAGGCTCGCCGACGCGCAATCGATTGTTCTATCGCACTCTTGATTTCTCCCCGGTACCTCTTTGGGAATGGTCCTATGCCCGTGTGATGCCCGCTGTCGAACTGCCGCATCGCGAAAACCGGGAAAAGCAAACCTCTCAGAACGCTCGCGCGGCAACGACTCGTTCGGACGAGTTGTACTTTTACCCGCTGATTGTTCGGAATTGGGCCTTGCTTAAAAATAGCAGTCAGGTTTTTGCCTTAAACATCAGTAATGGTCAGCCTGCGTTTGAGGGGAGTCAACTCGGCCAGATTTATCCGCGTGGCGAACTCGTTTCACGCGAGGTCAAACGCGATGCGCGGAACCATCTAGCTGCCGACCGGTGGTTGCCGCCGCAATATTCCATGACTTTCTTCGAGGGTCGACTCTTCGCACGTATGGGGACACAGCTCACAAGCCGAGCGGTCGGTTTTGATTCGGGTTACGCAGGCAATCGTATCACATGCCTTAATCTTGATCGTGAGGGTGCGCTGGAGTGGAATTTTCCTTCGAAGGATGAAGAGGGAAAGTTTGACCGTGAAAAATGGTCGTTTGAGGGACCGCCACTGGCGGATCGTGATGGCGTCTATGTCGTGATGCGCCGCGGCGCGATGCAGGCGATCAGTTACGTGGCTTGTCTCGATTTGCAAACCGGTAAGCTGCGGTGGCGTCAAGAAGTTTGCCGCGCGAACACACCGGCAGGTGGAGTGCGAAATGAAATTACACACACGTTGCTGACACTTGCAGAAGGGCACCTCTATCTCAATACAAATCTTGGTGCGGTCGCATCACTTCGCACGCGAGATGGAAAATTGCGGTGGGCATATCGTTATGTGCGTGCTCAGGCAGATGCGGGCACGAGTTTGCCCTCGCATTTCCGCCGTGGACTGAATCCCTGTGTGGTGGTAAGGGGAGTGGTGGTTGTTGCGCCGCGTGACAGCGCAGCGCTGATGGCATTTGACGCTCACACGGGACACTTGCTTTGGAAAAGCGCGCCACTGACTTCTTCCCCGATTCATATATTGGGCGTCGCAGGCGATATGGTATTGGCGACCGGTGAAAATCTCTGGTGGTTCAATATGGTCACCGGGAGGGCCCACGCTGTCTGGCCTCAACCGGGCAATCGTGGCGGTCCACGCGGCTACGGGAAAGGAATTTTGGCAGGTGGTCGCGTTTATTGGCCGACGCGGGATGCAGTCTTTGTGTTTGATCAAAGGTTGATGAATAATGGTGATCGAAGCCACCCGGTGCAACGTGGTATTATTCGTTTGAAGCGGCCTGATCTGCCTGAGGGAAATCAAGCGGAGAGTGGCAATTTGGTCGCCGGTGGTGGGTTTTGTCTGATTGCGGGTAAAAATCGTCTTCAGGCATTTCCTTTACCGCCATTGCGAACAGAATCGGATCGGGAAGATAGAAACTAGTTTAATTTTTTATTGGGAAGTGATTGATGTCAGAGCACGAAGATCTTCAAGCTGCCGAACAACTCAGTCAAGCATATCGACGGATTACCTCCGAGCTTTCAAAGGTGATTGTCGGCCAAGAGGCGGTGATCGAAGAATTGTTGATCGCACTTTTTGCCCGCGGGCATTGTCTGCTGGTGGGGGTTCCGGGGCTAGCGAAAACTTTGTTGATCCACACGCTGGCAGACACACTCTCTTTGAAATTCAATCGCATCCAATTTACCCCTGACCTGATGCCCTCTGATATTACAGGGACAGAAGTTATCCAGGAGGATAAAGCTTCGGGAGTCCGCGAGTTGCGATTTCTCGAGGGCCCGATCTTTGCGAATGTCATTCTCGCAGATGAGATCAATCGTACACCTCCGAAAACACAGGCAGCCCTGCTCGAGGCCATGCAGGAACATCAAGTCACCATCGGTGGGCAACGTCGGGTGCTGCAAGAACCCTTCTTTGTTCTTGCGACGCAAAATCCGATCGAGCAGGAAGGCACCTATCCACTTCCGGAGGCACAGTTAGATCGTTTCATGTTCAACGTGCTGGTGGATTATCCTGATGAAGAAGATGAGCTGGAAATTGTGCGACGCACGACAACCGATCACTCCGCTGAGGTCAATGCGACGCTCACCGGAGAAGAGATTCATCAACTCGCCGAAGTTGTACGACGTGTGCCGATTGCCGACCATGTTGCCCGATATGCACTGCAGTTAGTAAGAAGCACTCGACGCGAGAAAGGCTCGGTGCCCGCTTTCGTTAAAGACTATGTCAGTTGGGGTGCCGGGCCCCGTGCGACGCAATATCTTGTGCTGGGAGGCAAGGCCCGGGCCATTTTGCATGGTCGGTATTATGTGGATGTGGAGGATATCCGTGCTGTAGCCCCTGCTGTTCTGAGGCACCGTATTCTCACGAATTTCAATGCCGAGGCCGAAGGGATCACGCCGGACACAATCGTGCAGAAGTTAATCGAAATCGTTCCTGTCAGCCACGAGGTTTCCACTGATGGTGGACACGAAGAAAAAATATTTAGATCCGCAGACGCTCTCTAAGCTAGAGGGCCTGCAACTGCGGGCTCGAAAGATCATTGAGGGTTATGTTTCCGGTCCGCATCGAAGCCCCTACCACGGGTTTTCGATCGAGTTCACCCAGCATCGCCAGTACGTGCCGGGGGACGATCTACGTTATGTCGATTGGAAAGTCTTTGGTCGGACCGATAAAGTTTATCTCAAGCAATATGAGGAAGAGACAAACCTGGTTTCTTACCTGTTGCTCGACACGAGCGAAAGCATGTTATATCAGGGAGCGCAGAGCCCGCTCTCCAAATTGGAATATGCAAAATGCATTGCGGCATCACTCTCTTACCTCGTGTTGCAGCAGCAAGATAGCGTCGGACTTGCCACGTTTGATGCGGAAATCCGTCATTACGTGCAGCCGAGTGGCCAACCGTCACATCTGAAGCAACTGCTCCACGTGCTGGAGCAATCGCCAGGAGAAAAAAAGACATCGATCGGCCCACTCTTTCACGACCTTGCTGAGAGATTTCGGAAGCGAGGTGTCGTGATTATCTTGAGTGATCTTTTCGACGATCCTGAAAAAATCCTTGCTGGTATCAAACACTTGCGTCATCGACAGCATGACGTGATTGTGTTCCAGATTCTCGACGCTGATGAACGCGAATTCCCCTTTCAGCAGATGACTCGGTTCCGCGGATTAGAGCATTGGCCAGATCGCACCACCGATCCGCGTCAACTGCGTCAAATCTATCTGCGCGAAATGGAGGATTTTTTGCGTAAGATTCAAACCGGATGTCGCGGACAACAGGTCGATTATGTGCCACTGCTCACAAATCAATCGCTTGATATCGCGCTCTCCAGTTACCTGGCCGGTCGCATGGTGCAGAAAACGTAGTCCCCGCGGAGCGGCCACCGGATGAGTGGTCTTGGCAATATGCCCCTCTGGTTGAATGGTCTGTTCGCATCACCCTGGATGCTGCTCTGGTTGCCGGCAGTGATCGCTCCGCTTGTGATCCATTTGTTATATCGGCAGCGATATCGTGAAATTTCTTGGGCAGCGATGGAGTATTTGCTAGCCGCAATTGAAAAGAGCGCGCGGCGGATGCGTGTTCAGCAATGGCTTTTATTACTTCTGCGAATGCTCTTGTTGTTGCTTATGCTTCTGGCGATGGCAGAGCCTCTGGTAAGCAAGCTTTCTACCCTTCCATTTTCCGCCGGTGGCACGCACCATATTTTCTTGCTAGATGCGTCCTATTCGATGGGCTACCGCGAAGCGAATGAAACCGATTTTGAGCGAGCCAAACAGCAGATCATCGAGCGGATTGAGGCAGGGCAGGGGGGGGACGCCTATTCGCTGATTCTAATGGGACCCCAGGCGGAAGTAATCGTGGGGGAGCCAAGTTATGATCGTCAGCAACTGATTACCGCACTCGAAGCGGTGCCGGCGGGCCAAGCAGGGGCCGAGTTGAGCGCCTCACTTACAGCGGCGGAGCAGTTGATTCAGGCGGCAACTGATCGAGAGGCATTCGGTCAGCATGCAATCACGATTTTCAGCGATCTTGGCCGCACGACCTGGGGTGACGGACTAACAGGTGATACTTCCATCGCCGACCGGGATGCACAGTTGGTCCGACTCACGAAGGCCGGCAGTATTGAAGTCGTTGCCGTCGAAAACGGAGACGCAAGCCGCCCCAACACGGCAGTCGTGGATCTGGCTGTTGACGGGCCGCTTGCCACCGTGGGAACGCCCACGCGATTTGTCGCCACATTGCGCACGTTCCGCACACAGCCTTTGTCGGGACAACGCATTGAATTTTGGGTCGATGGCATGCGTGTCGATCGAAAAACAATAGACTTGCCGGCTGGCACCGACACGCAGGTTGCCTTCACGCACGCGTTTTCCGAGGCGGGTCCCCATGCGGTCCGCGTGCAGACGACCGGCGATCGTCTTCCGCTCGATGACCGACGTGATCTGGCGCTCGATGTGAGGGAGAAAGTTCGTATCTTACTCGTGCGGGGAAAGCCGGGTGCAACACTGCCGCTGCGGGCCGCAATGAATGCTGCGGATCAGCAAGTCAATTTCACGGACGTTGAAGTTGTGGATGAAAGTCAGCTCGCGGAACTGGAACTGAGCGACTACGACTGCATTTTTCTCTGTAACGTTGCTCAGTGGACTCGACAGGAAGCATCCCGTCTCACTCAATACGTTAAGCGTGGAGGGGGGCTCGTTACGATCCTCGGTGATCAAGTGCTAGCCGAGCGTTACAATGCCAACGCATTCCAGGGGAGTGATGGCCCGAGCAAACCGAAGATGCCGTCCGAGCCTCGAGGGTTTCTTCCGGCTAAAATTAAGGATATTTTTTACGATGGTGAATATCATTTCCCAGATCCCAGAACGTATGCACATCCGTTCTTGTCGCCTTGGAAAGGCAATCCAAGAACTGGATTAACCGGAGTGCCGGTGTTGCAATATTTTCAGTTGGAGTTTCCTGAGGGATCAAACGCAAGCACGATACTATGGCTGGATACCGGAGATCCCTTGCTGGTTTTATCGCGGATTGGAAGTGGCTGGAGCTTGCTGGTGGCGACCGATCCGACCGAATCGAGTCGACTCGTGAGCAATGTGGAGCGTCCCTGGTCGCTTATCGCCTCCTGGCTCAATGCACAGCCTTTCTTCGAGGGGCTCTGGAAGGCCGTCGTGGGTGGCCGTCTTAGTGACACCAATGCCGAGGTCGGTCAGTGGATCCAGGGAAAG
>JAYZMM010000113.1:0-6638 GCA_036153155.1 Planctomycetota bacterium | reverse complement strand
GCCCTGTGCAAATGGTGTGCGCCCGAACTCACCTGCCCACAGAATGAGGGTCTCATCCAACAGGCCGCGGGCCTCCAGGTCAGTGATCAGTGCTGCAATCGGCTGGTCTACTGCAAGTGCATTTTTGGTGTGCCCCTCTTTTAAGCCACTATGTTGATCCCACCGGTCCCCATTCCCGTCGGTGCATGTTAACTCAATGAAACGAACGCCCCGCTCGATGAGTCGCCGAGCAAGCAGGCAAATCCGCCCGTAACGTCGCGTATTTGCAAACGGTGCATCCAGTCCGTACATCTGCTGGGTTGCCTGTGTCTCACCACTCAAGTCCGCCAGATCCGGAACCGCCGTTTGCATGCGAGCGGCCATTTCATAATTGGCGATTGCCGATTCCAGTGCATTCGTGTCTCCGGATTGGTCGAGATATCTTTGGTCAAGATCGCGGATGAGTCGCAGCTTCCGGCGCTGAAGATCGCGATCATGTGACGCAGCTGGAATGTTAGCCACCGGGGAATCGCCGGGTTGAAACACTGAGGCCTGATAGGTTGCCGGCAAATATCCACTGTTAAAATTATCTAAGCCTCCGGGTGGCGTTAGCCCACCATTGAGCACGATAAATCCGGGCAGGTTGCGGCATTCACTTCCCAGCGCATAGGTTACCCACGAACCAGCGCTCGGGCGGCCTTGAATTCCGTGGCCGGTGTGCAGGAAGTAATTTGCAAACGTGTGCTCAGAAAACTTTGACGTCATCGATCGAACGAAAGCAATCTTGTCCACGTGCTTGGCAATTTCAGGAAAGAGCCCGCTGACCGGAAGACCACTTTCTCCATGCTGCTTAAATGGCCACAGGCTCTTGAGCGTGAGCCCCATGTTATCGAACTGCAGTGTCTTTTTGTCGATGTCTAAAGGAAATGGTTTGCCGTGCTCTCTGTCCAGGGTCGGCTTGGGGTCGAATGAATCAACCTGGCTGGGTCCGCCATCCATGTACAGAAAAATCACGTTCCGCGCCTTCGGGAGGAAGTGAGGATCTCGAGGAGCAAATGGTTCCACGCTTGTGCCCGCTGCGACATGCGGCGAAGATTCCTCTGCAAAGAGCGCCGCCGCCGCTAAGGCACCGAATCCGGTGGCGGTACGACGAAGCATTTCCCGTCGATTGGTGGGAATCGCAGCTATTTTTTGACAGGGATACACAGGCCTGAACTCCTGAGGTTTCTCTTATGATAGTCTCAATCAGGGCAAAAAGATAAATTCTTTTGTATTGATAAGTACATGAGCATAATCGGCCCACAAATTGACATCTTTTTCCCATGCCCCACCTTCCAGCCCGTGTTCGATGCCAAGCTGGATCATGAAGTCATTCGCAGCACGAAGTTCCGCTTTGGTCGGCGCGCGTGCGAATGCATCCAGGTAAAAGCCAGTGATGATTGCTTCCGGCGAATCACCATGGGATGCGAGAATCTTCTCGGCCCATAGCTGTGCCTGCTCAAGCACAAATGGATCATTTAATAGTGCTAGCGGTTGTGCCGGTACATTCGATTGGTTGCGTCGGCCCACCGGTCCGAGCGGAATCGGCGTATCAAATACCAGCATCCAGGGTGAGAGGAAATTCCGCCTCACGGCGAGATAAATGCTGCGTCGACCGTCGCCGTCGAGCGGACCGCTAGCGGGGCGCCCACGACCACTCGTGAATTTCGTCAAGTGAATCGGTACGCTTCGTCCACCGAGTGTCGTGTCCAATTGACCGCTTACCGAGAGAATGGCGTCGCGAATGATTTCACCCTCAAGTCGCCGCATGGGCATGTGTGAGAGATAAATGTTTTCTGGGTCTTGCAGAGCAGCTTGGCTACCGGCTGGTCGACTTTGCTGTCGAAACGTACGGCTGGTAACAATTTTGTAGATGAGTTTCTTAATGCTCCAGTCATTTTCAATGAAGTCGGTGGCAAGGTAATCCAGTAATTCAGGATGCGAAGGAGGGCTACCTAGGTGTCCGAAATTATCGACTGATTTAACGATGCCCTTGCCAAACAGATGATGCCATATTCGATTCACCATCACCCGGCTCAATAGCGGATTTTGTTCCGGATCGGAGAGCGTGCGGGCGAGCTCGAGCCGTCCACTCCCGGTGGCATCCTCCGCCGCGGTATGACTGCCAAGAGCAGCAAGATTTCGACGCGGTACCTGGGCACCCGGATTGTTTGCTGAACCCCGGATCAATAGATGTTCGTTCTCTGGATCACCATCCCAGATGGCCAATGCAGTCCGGGAGTGCGTCTGCACCTGTTCAAGTCGTTGGTCCTCGCGGTCGCAGTAATCAAGCAATAGCGATTGAACTGGTCCAGTCAAATTTTCCGTGATGTGGGGATGGCTCAGTGTCCAATTGGCAAGTTCCAGGTCGAACGGGTCGATCTCTGGATTCGGTTTGCCGAATAGACTCGCCTCCAGACCTCGGAGTGTCATTTCGATATACGCCTCAACGTGTTGATCGAATGAGGCTCCGCTCTGGTCATCCACGCGAAGTGCGATTGACTCACCGACCGGCAAAAGCGACGGTGTTTTATCCCCTGTCGCAATTTTTTCCAATTCGAATGGCTTGCCAGGTTCGGGAACAAACTCAACGTGAGCCCGCTCACCCTTGTAACGCCCTGTTTTAAAGGTCACCCACTTCCATTCTCCCTGCGTATCTAGTTTTTGTACCAGATCGTTGTGCAGCGGACCCTGAATCATCCGATGGGAAGCAACCACAATTTGAAATGCTGCCGTGCCACGGACAAGAAAATGGACAGTATTATCTAATTCAAACGTATTTGTTTTTAACGTTCTGCCAGGCCGATCGAGTTTTTCCAGAAAGCCTTGGTCTTTTTGTGTCCCACGCGTCAGCGAAAGCGCGGGCCAGCGTTGATCGTGATGTGCCACGGTCCTAGTGGCAATCTGCAATCGCGGTGCACCCTCTTGATCATCGATCCACCATTGACCTGCCCAGAGTGGTTCTTTGCCGAACGCAAATCCGTCTTGCCGCAACAATTCCCGCTTAGCATATTCGAAGCTCGGATCAGCGTGCGAAAGGTTTGCCTGTTTTTCTTTGGCATGTTTCAGCGTTTGTTCCCACGCGGCATCTTGTTTACCGGGAGCAGATGACGCCGCTTTCGCAATGGCGTGGAGCGGGTGATTGGGATCGATTTTGGCGTCGTATAAGATTTTCGTCCATCCGACCGGATCGAGTGAATTTTCCGGAGCGGTTAATCCTGATCTGATCTCTTCGGCGATAAGTTGTTTTGTTTCTGGCCACTTTTGTTGAAGGATGGAAGTGACGTTTTCGATTGCCTCTTGCCTGTCTTTCCAGATCTGCTCGGCGATCCGGCGGTTCTCAATCATCGTGTCAAAGCGGACCTGCCGATATGACGAGCTTTGTAAAAATCCTGCTAAGGCGTAATAATCTTGTGTTGAAATGGCGTCAAATTTGTGATCGTGGCAGCGGGCGCAGGCAATCGTTAGCCCCAGGAATGCTCGACCGAAGACATCGATTTGATTATCGATACGATCCATTTCGTCGGTGCGAATATCGGTGGGTGAATGAATCCAATCCCCCAGATACCAGAAGCCAGTTCCCAGGATTGACTCATTTGAAGGACGATCACCTTCTGTTCTCGGATGAGACAGCAGGTCACCGGCCACGTGCTCGATAAAGAAATCATTGAAAGGAAGATCGTCATTAAGTGCGCGTATCACATAATCGCGATAGTGCCACGGGTTCGGTGTCGTGTGATCGTATTCGTGCCCTCGTGACTCTGCATATCGAACTAAGTCGAGCCAATGGCGGCCCCAACGCTCGCCGAAATGGGGTGAATCGAGGAGTTGGAGTGTCAAGGCGGCAATAGCCTGATCGTCATTGCGTGGATCGCGGGTAAATGCGTCCACCTGCTCGGGAGTGGGAGGTAATCCGATGATCGCAAAATAAAGTCGGCGTGCGATTGTCTTGCGATCAGCGTCTGGGGCATAAGAGAGATTTTGCTTCGCACGTGCGCGGCTGATAAAAGCATCGACGGCATTACGATCCCAGCGTGGGTCGGACGATGGCGGGACATCGGGTTTGGCAAGCGGTTGCCAGCACCAGTGTGCCTGTTTTCTTTCCTCCAGGGGGAATGGCTCTCGCTTCAATTCGGTTTCGTCCGCTGGTCCGTACCAGGGCGCACCACCGCGGATCCAATGCTCGAGGATCGCAACCTCTTCTGTCGGCATTTTTGTATCGGGAGGCATTTCCAGATCATCCCAATTTGTTGCGGAGATCAATAGGCTTGCGTCCGGATCTCCGGGCTCAATGGCCGGTCCGGTATCGCCGCCCTGAAGCATTGCGGCCCTAGAAGTGAGGAGCAATCCACCGCCAGGGATCTCTTCCTGCCGCTTCGATTCGGGGCCATGGCAGCTATAACAGCGGGACTCCAGCAGCGGTATGACCTTCTGCTGCACAAATTCCTGATCCACAGTCGGCGACTCGGCTGCCGCTGTGCGATCGAATATCCCACTCTGGGGCAGGATGGCCACCACCAGTGCCGTAAGGGATGGGAGACAAAATCGCGGAAAACATCGCATGAGATCATTTTAACCTGCCATCCCCAAAGAGGTAAACAACACCTCCCCTCCTCGGAACCGCCAAAACGGGTGATTGCGACTGGCGGGGAGCGGCTTTTATACTGTCGTGATGAAATCTTTGAGATACTGCGCGTCAAATACCAAGCGAACACTCGGGCTCAATACTGCCCGATGGTGCTTGCTGATCGTGTCACTTAGCCCATTTCTTTGGCCCACCGTTGCTGTTGCTTTAGACCCCGAAGTCGATGCGCGGCCTTTTCCGCCTGCCTTGCGGCAATGGAAACCTCATTCGCAGAATCCGGTGTTTGTCGGTGGCGGGTCGGGCGCTTGGGATGAACGCATTCGTGAACGCGGTACCATTCTGCGTGAAGGTGACACGTGGCATTTTTGGTACACCGGCTACAATCTGGCGGAGAGCGATCTACGCCGCCTCGGTTATGCGACCAGCCAGGACGGAATTCATTGGCAGCGTCAGAGTTTAGAGCCGCTATTAAAGGATGAGTGGGTTGAGGACATGCATGTGGTCAAACACGACGGGCAATATATTATGGTTGCCGAAGGTCGTGGAGACATCGCGCATATGCTGACCTCGAAGGATGGGATTCATTGGAACGGGTACCGTCGGTTGGATGTACGTCAGACTAATGGTAAGCCGATATCCGACGGACCCTATGGCACTCCCACGCTTTGGCATGAGGATGGTCTGTGGTATCTATTTTACGAGCGGGGTGATCGTGGCGTGTGGCTTGCAACGTCAGCTGATCGTGAAGTCTGGACCAACGTCCAGGATGATCCGGTAATTTCTCTTGGACCGGCCGAATACGACCGCTATGCGATTGCGCTAAATCAGATAATCAAAATCAACGATCGATACTATGCATTGTATCATGCGAACGCCGATCCGAAGTGGCGAGGCGACTGGCGAATGTGTATCGCGGCCTCTGACGATCTGGTGCATTGGAAAAAATGTCCTCAGAACCCAATTCTCAAAGGGGATTACTCCAGCGGGCAACTCGTGCCCGAGCAAGGCGGGTATCGACTTTACACGCCACACCCGCAACTACGTCTATTCGTCTCAGCAAATGAAAACGATTTGACGGGGAAATCAGACAATGAGGCGTTGGATGCAAAGGATGATCAATGAACACCGTATCTGCCATCATTTTTTTGGTTTGCCTAGCATCTGATCAGACATCGCATTTGATTCAGCAAGGCATGGAACGTTTCCGTCAAGGTCGTGTTGCGGAATCGCTCGCCCAATTCGATCGAGCGATTGAAGTCGATCAGCGCGTGAAGCCCTATCTTTGGCAACGGGGCATTAGCCAATATTGCCTGGGTGACTTTGCGGGGGGCAGGCAACAATTCGAAATTCACCGGAAAGTCAATCCGAATGACGTAGAAAATGCGGCGTGGCATTATTTATGTGTCGTGAAAACTGATGGCCAGGATGTGGCCCGCCAATCACTCATTCCCATCAAAACCGAATTTGATCGTCGAGCACCAATGAAAGAGATCTATGAGTATCTCGCTGGCACAGCGAGCGAAGACGATGTGTTACGCGCCGCAGAACAGGCAGATACACCGCTTTCGCGGATGTATGCGCACCTGTATCTAGGGCTTTGTGAGGATGTTGAGGGGAATACCGATGAGGCGATGAAGCACCTGAGGATCGCCTCCACAGAGAACTTGAAAGATTCCTATATGCAGGACGTTGCCAAGGTGATCCTTGGCCAACGTTTAAATATCGTAAAACCGGAAACCGAACTAAATCAGCCAGGCGAGGAAAATTAGTATGCAAACCCAATCTTACAAAACACATGTCGGGATAATTGCGATCGCTCTTTTCGCAGGTGTCGTTGCGTGCGTCACTGCCGACGAGCAGCAGGATTCCGCTTGGATGCCATTATTCGATGGCACCACGCTCAATGGGTGGGAGCAAAAGAATGGCACGGCGCACTATCGCATTGAAAATGGAGCGATCGTAGGTAAAACCACCGACGGTAGTCCTAATTCATTTTTATGCACGACTAAAGATTACGGCGATTTTGAATTGGAAT
>JAYZMM010000112.1:0-9808 GCA_036153155.1 Planctomycetota bacterium | reverse complement strand
CCTGATAACCGTGGACACGACCGTCATGATATTCGGGCAAACTATTACTGCGTATTTGCACACCGCTGTTGAGCAACGGATCGACTTTAAATTCGAGTTCCAATTCAAAATCGTCCCAATCTTTTTCTGTGCAAAGAAACGTGTTCGGTGTGTTCGGCGCACTCGTGCCCACAATCTGGCCGTCTTCAACCCGGTAAGTCGCTTTTCCGCCCCGCTGCCGCCATCCATTGAGCGAGTTTCCATCAAAGAGTTCCACCCATTCCGCAGAAACGGCAATCGGTAAACAAGTCGTCGCACTGAGAGCGAGCAAAAAAAGATAGAGCGGATTTTGCATGGTCGATCGCCGTTTCTAAAAAGGATTTGTTGTCACCTGATGATATTAAATTACAGAGGTCGCCCAACGAGGCTAGAAAAGGGTTACCACACGTTGGCGAGATTAACAACGGGCGCGGCGCTGCGTGAGATACTCCGTGAGCGCCTTGTCAAAGGCCATACTTGTATCGAGCGGCACATAATCGACTCCAGCTTGAGTCAACTGCTCGCGAAACTGGTCGCGAAAAGCTTCGACTTCTGCCAGATAGTCCTGCCGGAAACCGGTGGCATTTACCTCCATCCGCTCGGCTGTCTCAGGCTCTTCGAATTCGATCATCCCGTCAAAGGGAAATGCGACCTCCGCCTCATCCATGACATGAAACAAAATCACATCGTGACCTCCATGCCGTAAGCGGTGGAGTGCTTTCATAATCCGCTCCGGTTCACCGAATAGATCGGTGAACAGCATGACTAGACTCCGTTGTTTGAGCATCGCTGCAATCTGCTCCACACTCTGTGCAATATCGGTTCGGCCCGTGGGTTTTAATCGGGCAAGCACAGAAAGAATATTGCCGAGTTGTGCCCGCTTAGAGCGGGGCGGAAGGCTATCGCGTATTTTTTCGTCAAATGTAATCAGCCCGACCGGATCCTGTTGGTGGATCATAAGGTAAGCCATGGCCGCCGCGAGACAAATCGCATATTCAAATTTATTGAGTTCCTGGCGATACGTGTAAGCCATGGACCGACTCAAATCCATTACCAGATAGCCGAGAATATTCGTCTCGGCTTCAAATTTTTTCACGTAATATTTGTCGGTTTTAGCATAGAGCGACCAGTCGATGTCGGCCGGATTATCACCCGCGGTATATTTCCGATGCTCGCTGAACTCGACCGAAAAACCCTGAAATGGGCTGGCGTGCATACCTTGCAGAAAACCTTTGACAATGAACTGCGCGCGTAGGTCAAGACGACTGATCTGTCGGATCACTTCCGGTTTCAGATATTGTTCGGCGTTGGACAATCTTGCCTCGCAATCCGATCGAAACAGAACAAATTGTGCTAGACGCTTCCAGGCGCATTACTGAGAAGCGTTCGTTCCCTTATCAAATTTGGGAATTTCCGGCGTCGCCACGTCTGCAAGCAAACGATTCAATAAATCCTCGGTCGACATTCCCTCCGCCTGCGCTTGAAAATTCGTGCTCACGCGATGGCGCAACACAGGAATTGCAACTTTTTGAATATCTTCCACGGCGACTGAAAAGCGACCATTCATTGCAGCAATTGCTTTGCCGCCCTGAATAAGAAACTGACCGGCACGCGGTCCAGCGCCCCAATCCACCAGATCGCGGACATACTCAGGCGATGATGGGTCGTGCGGTCGTGTGGCACGGACCAAACGGGAAACGTATTGGATGATGTATTCGCTGACCGCAACCGAGAAGACCAACTTCTGCACATTTAGGATTGCCTTTGCCGATAAAATCTTTCGCACATCGGGATTCTCATGGCGGGTGGTCTGAGCAAGAATTTTTTCTTCTTCCTCCGCAGTCGGGTAACCCACCTTGATATTGAACATGAAGCGATCCAGTTGCGCCTCGGGCAATGGATAGGTTCCCTCTTGTTCGATGGGGTTTTGTGTTGCGATTGTAAAAAAGGGTGCCGGTAGCTCATACGTTTTTTGCCCCACCGTGACCTCACGCTCTTGCATCGCCTGCAAGAGTGCCGCCTGGGTTTTCGGGGGGGTACGGTTGATTTCGTCGGCCAACAGGATATTGGTAAAAATTGGTCCTTCCACAAAGCGAAAGTTACGACGTCCGGCTTCATCTTCTTCCAGGACGTTCGTGCCCGTAATGTCGGAGGGCATCAAATCAGGTGTGAATTGAATTCGCTGAAACTGGATATCCAGAATTCTCGCGAGTGTGCTGACCATCAGAGTTTTTGCAAGACCAGGAACACCTTCCAGAAGGCAGTGTCCTCGCGTAAAAATGGCGGCAAATATTTGCTCGATCACCTCATGCTGGCCCACAATCACCTTTTGGAGTTCGTCCTGCATCACCTTCCGATGGTGGCTGAACTCCTGCAGCACATCGCCGAGGCTCTTTTGTTTGCCGGTTGCTGTTTGCTGGTTCATCAGAACCCTCCCCCTTCTCTGCTGTATCCCGCCCTTATTCTATCTGGGCTGCGTGTTAACAGCAACGCAAACCGGTTCAGATTGCCGCATCCGGTTGGGCCCTTTAAGATGGGAGAGTACGATCGACCGTAACGGCTAATTTTATGATCCGATCAAATCGAATGCTGCTCAAATCGCTCCTTATACTGTGTGCCCTTTCGGCAACAGTCGCGCGTCCTGTGTGGGCTGAAATTCGCGCAGAACAAGTTCGCGATTCGATCGATCGGGGCATCCGTTTTCTCAAAGAACAGCAGAGTACAAAGGGAACCTGGACAGCCCATCCGAATTTTTTGGGGGGGGTAACCGCACTTTGCACACTTGCACTTCTGGAGGCGGGTGTTCCTGCGGATGATCCCACCGTTGAGCAAGGATTGCGTGCCCTGCGGAGATTTCATACTTCCGCGCCGCGGCGAACCTACAGTGTGGCTCTGGCAACCATGGTATTTTGCCGCGCCGCGAATGCTGCCGATCGTCCACTGATTCGGAAAAACGTCGCTTGGCTAGAGAATCGGCAGATCGAAAAAGGACAGCGGAAAGGCAGTTGGGGTTACGACCAGGGTGGCGGAGATCCCTCGAACGCCCAGTTTGCAATCCTCGCCCTCTATGAGGCAAGTTTGGCAGGCTTGGAGGTCAAGCAGACAACCTGGAAAGCAGCGCTTGAGTATTGGGAGAAGCGACAATTGAAAGCGGGGGGTTGGAGTTACAGCGGTAATGTTGCTCGTGGAAGCATGACTTGTGCGGGAATCGCCTCGGTGGTGATCGCCGCGCGACAAATCCGTGGGGGCGGGGCGAAATTCGTAAACGGCGAATGTGTGTGCGGGAATCCACCGAGTGATGCGGTGATCGCCGCTGGGCTCAACTGGTTAGGACGGAACTTTTCGGTCCGTTATAACCCGATCGCAGGTATGAATTTGATGAGTCGTCGCAGTGAAAAAAACTTCTATTACCTTTATGCGATGGAGCGCGTGGGACGTATCACCGGGCAACGTTTTTTCTACGGACCACCCAACAACGTTGATAATGAGCGTCCCAAATATGACTGGTATCGCGAAGGCGCAGCATTTCTCACCTCAATCCAACAACGGAACGGGAGTTGGAGTGGGGGTGGAATCGGGGAATCAAATCCCAGCGTTGCCACCAGTATGGTCTTACTATTTTTAGCCAAAGGTCGGCGCCCCGTATTGATTTCCAAGCTAGAACGTCCGGGCGAGGATTGGAACCAAGCCCCTGAGAATCTTACCAATCTCACACAGTATGTGGAGCGGAAGTGGAAAATGCCGCTCACTTGGCAAGTTAACAATTTACAAAAAGCGACTGCAGAGGATTATGCGCAAACACCAGTGCTTTTCATTTCAGGAAGTGATGCCTTTACATTGACACCCCAGCAGCGCGCAGCAATGCGGCGCTATGTCGAGCGTGGCGGATTTATCTTTATCGACGGTTGTTGTGGTGACGACGGATTTGATACTTCTGTGCGTCGTGAACTTGCCGACATGTTCCCTGAATCTGACTACAATCTCGAGCGACTCACTGCGGAGCATCCGATCTGGTCAATCGATGAAAAGGTCGACCCGCAATATCTCGATCAGGATGGAAGGTGGCTCTGGGGAATCAACTTTGCCTGCAAGACGAGTGTTGTCTATTGCCCGGGAAATCTATCCTGCTTCTGGGAACTTGGCGGCTTGTCGGGAACCGGCAAACTAGGATCGGAAAAAATAAACACCACCAAGCAGGGAGAGATCGATACGTGTCGTGCGTTGGGAGTAAATGTCTTGGCATACGCCACGAATAAAAACCTTAAACCGAAGGATGCTATTCCGGTGGAAACACCTGATCGCAGCCGTGAAGATCCGCAGCAGCGGGGACACTTTGCGGTTGCCAAATTGCAGCACGCCGGTGGCTGCGACGTTGCCCCGCGGGCAATGACCAATCTGATGGAAGCGGTCAACTATTCGCTCGGCATGCAGACTTCCAACGAGAGTCCTCTGATTTCGCTGAATGACCCTGCGCTGTTTGATTATCAATTTGTGACGATGCACGGTCGACACGATTTTCGCTTGAGTGCAAAAGAAAAACGGCAGCTTCGATTGTTTGTGCAGCGTGGAGGAACGATTCTCGCTGATGCCATTTGTGGTAGTCCGCGATTTACACAAGCGTTTCGAAGGGAAATGCGAGCTACCTTCAATCAACCCTTAAAGAAAATCCCTACCGACGATTCTCTCTTTTCAGTCGCTTATGGCGGTTCGGATCTTCAGCAAGTGTCTCGACGCGAAGCTTCGCCGAGCAATGGTTCGACGGGTGAAGGTGAAAGAGTGGGATGGGAAATTCGGACCAAAGTAGGCCCTCCGCAGCTGGAGGCAATCCGCATGGATGGCCGCTATGCCGTTGTGTTTTCACCACTCGATTTAAGCTGCGCGCTTGAAAATCATGCCTCACCCGACTGCAATGGCTACACCTCGGAAGATGCCGCGCGAATCGCAATCAACGTGATCCTCTACTCGTTGCATGAGTAGAATCCTGTTTACTAGCGTTGCCAGCGCGGCAAGCAGCCAAAAGGGGCAGGCTGTAACATTCATTGAAATAAGAGTTTGTGACGCCTTCCTGCGTCGTGAAAGTGCCTTGACCCGTTGTCGTGGACACTCCTATAATCCCGCCGCTCATCTGGAGCGACATTCTACGTAAGCGGGTGTTTGTTTTACCTTTACGGTGGATCGCGGGTTCCGCCGTACCCTCTTGCAGGCAAGGATGCCGATCTGATTATTCGAAGCCAGACACGCAAGGAACCTCGATGGGTCCGTGCAGCGAGACCGCTGCGCGGCAGAGCGATCGGTCTGCGCTCCTCGCGTGCGGATTCCAACAGGGACTGCTACATGTGGCGATGTGGTCTCTTCTTTTTGACTGCAATCTTGTTGTTTCCCACGCTCGCTATATCTCAAGTACCTCTCCCGCCGGTACAGCCGTTGCCTGAAATTGAGCCACTACCTGAAGCAATGGCAGCGATGAAACCTGCCATGCGAAAGGTTCGAGTCTGGCCGCGAGGAGAGCCGGGTGCTGTCAACGCACAATGGTTCCCCTCAGCCGATGGGCGGGAATCGATCGCCGTGATCACCGGTGGCATCAACATTCTCATTGAAGGTGCTGACCCCACAATCGGGACCGTAGATATTTCCACCGATCGGGTGGTGGTGTGGGTCGGTGGAGACAAACCGCTCGACCTTTCAGGGATGAGCGCGATCGATGAAACGACTCCGCTTGAGTTATACATGGAGGGCAATATCGAATTTCGTCAACAAGAGCGAATCCTGCAGGCCTCCCGAATGTATTACAACGCGGGTGAAAATCGAGGCGAAATTCTCGATGCAGAGTTGCTATCCCCGGTGCCGGAATATGAAGGAAAAATCCGGATTCAAGCAGAACGGATGCGACAACTCTCCAAAAGTCGTTTCCAAGCGAACGGCGCCAAGTTTACCACCAGCCGCCTCGGTGAACCGGGATACTGGCTCCAAGCCGACGAGCTTACGCTGGAAGAGGTGCCCACCACAGTGGTCGATCCTCTGACCGGGCAGCGCATGGCTGACACGACGCAGATAGTGCAAGGAACAGGAAACTCAGTCTATATCGAGGGACTGCCCGTATTTTACTGGCCGAGTTGGAAAACCGACTTAGAGGATCCGACCTTTTACCTCAATAATATTCGCGTGAGCGACGACGACATTTTTGGATTCCAGGTTCAGACGAATTGGAACGCATACGAACTGCTCGGCATAGAGAATCAACCACCAGGCACCGAGTGGGATCTGAATGCCGATCTGCTGACCTATCGTGGCATCGGCTACGGAACCGCTTTTGAATACGACCAAGGGTTTTTGCCCTGGATGACCGACGACACGATGGGTGATTTCGAGGCATGGTTCATCAAAGATCATGGTCTCGATAATTTGGGACGTGACCGAAGAGCGCTTACACCCGAAGCGACCTTTCGAGGAAGGATCCGACTGGATCATCAGCAACGATTCGGAGATGGTTATAAATTTGTCGGCCAAGGCGGGGTAATCAGTGACAATAACTTTCTGCAGGAATATTTTCTTGAGGAATGGAATACCTATCCAGACCAAGTCACCCGGCTTCGTTTATCCAAACGGACTGAAAACCGTATGTGGGAGGTCCGGGGGAACTATCGTTTAAATAATTTCTTTACCCAGGTGGAATGGCTACCACGGGGTGATCACTTCTGGTTGGGTGAATCCTTCCTCGGCGATCGATTCACGTGGTATGAGCATTCCAATGTAGCGTATGGAAAATACCGCATCGCAGCGGCACCCACGGTTCAGCCTAATGCCAGTCAGTGGCGTGTACTTCCCTGGCAGGTGACCAATTCTGGTGGCCGTTACGCCACGCGACAAGAAGTGGATCTGCCAGTGCCGGTCGGACCGGTCAAAATGGTTCCTTACGCGATGGGTGAGTTGGCACACTGGGATGCCGATATTAACGGCAACCCGATCAGCCGCGCTTATGGGCAAGTCGGTCTACGCACCAGCCTTGCCATGTGGTCAATCAATCCGATGGTGCAAAGCGATCTGTTTAATTTAAATGGACTTGCACACAAAGTCGTCTTCGATACGGAGTTCAGCTATACCGATTCCAGTCGAAACGTGACTGAATTTCCACTTTATGATGCCATCAATGATGACGTCATGGAAAACTTCCTCAATCGACTTCAGTCTCCGCCTTTGGGTGGACCCTATTTGACGAACAATTTCAATAACATTTCTCCCTTTGATCCCCGGTACTACTTGATCCGAAATGGAATCAGCGGTTGGGTTTCCTCTCCTTCTACCGAAGTGGTCGACAGCCTCACCGCTGTGCGGTTTGAAGCTCGTCAGCGTTGGCAGACCAAACGCGGGATTCCGGGGAATCGACGGATTATCGATTGGCTGTCTTTCGATACGGGCCTGACTCTCTTTCCGCAGGACCAGCAGAACTTTGGACAGTATGTGGGTCTGATCAACTATGAAGCACGCTGGCATATCGGGGATCGGTTCACGTTACTTTCAGACGGTCTATTTGATACCTTTAGTGAGGGTCAAAAATTAATCAATCTAGGCGGCTATCTGAATCGCCCAGACGTCGGCAGCGCGTATCTAGGGGTTCGCTCATTTGACGGTGGCCGCAACACGGCAACTCCCGATCTCGGCAGCCAGGTGGCTCTGACTAACATCAAATACCGAATGAGTCCCAAATACATCGCTGCATACGAAGCAAGCATTGATTTGGCAGGCACAGCCAATGTGGGTCAACGTCTTGCATTCACACGGATTGGCGAATCGTTCTTGGTCAGGGCAGGTCTACGTTACGATCTAAGTAAAAATAATCTAGGTGTGGCCCTGACAGTGGAGCCCAGACTTTTCCGCAAGGCGGGACAAAATCAAATTGAGGGAATTGTTGTGCCACCGGCAGGGGCCTACGGTATCGAGTAAAAGTAAACCACGCATCCGCAAGCAACTCAGAGGAGTAAGTAATTTCAATGTTGGCAAAAGAGGTGAAAACGGGGAGTGTCGTCAACTATCAGGGATCCCCTGTGCTAATTCAAACCATCAATGTGCAGAGTCCGTCAGCCCGTGGCGCCTCGACGCTTTACAAATTCCGAGGACGAAACCTTGTCACCAAACAGAAGCAAGATCTGACGCTCAAAGGCACTGAAACGATTGATGAAGCGGATTTTGAGCGCCGCGCAGTAACCTTGATGTACACCGATGCAACGGAGATGCATCTGCTTGACGGGGCCGATTACAATCAGTACGCGGTGCCGCTCGAGGACGTTGAGTTAGAGCAGCCTTATATCACTGAAAGTTTGGAGGGCATGCTCGCGCTGGTCTATAATGGAGAGTGTGTCGGCCTTCAGATACCGACCACGATTGAATTGGAAATCGCTGAAACGGACCCGGCCGTCAAAGGAGATTCGGCAACCAAACGTACCAAACCTGCAACGCTGCAGACGGGGCTTATTGTCCAGGTGCCTGAATATTTAAAAACCGGCGAGCGGATTAAAGTCGATTCCCGTACCGCCCAGTACATTTCTCGGGCCTGAGTTGGTACAAAAAGAAGGAAAGATCAAATCAATCCTGGTGGAACATTCGATGATGAATCAAGAAGATCCTCTCAATCTGACGACGCTCATAAAATTGACCGACAGCAATCTTGCGGAAATCCTCAAGTTGGCACTGGCTGATGAGGAAATTGAATGTGTGATTGAAGGTGAACATCAGGCCGGATTGACCGGGGTATTCCAAATTCGCGTTCTCGTTCCCCAAAAAGATTTGGCGCATGCCGAGCAAATTTTGCAGGAACATGTCGCTCGAATGGAAGGAGACGACGAGGGAGGAAATTCCGATGATCTGGAAGACTCCTAGGCGAACGTCCGATGATTGTCCGTGCTCCGTATAATGTGAGGCATTATCCGGGACACAGCCTCCCCTCTGAGGCGGGTAGTCATGGTGCAAGATGCACCTAGAATAAAGAGTATTCTAAAAACAGGTGAACAGTTATGGCCAAAAAAGAAGGCAAAAAGGCACCGCGGAAAAAGGTCCCCAAGGAATTGGCGGTCATTAATGCGGATAACTGCACAGGCTGTGAATCATGTTTGGAGGTTTGCCCAGTCGACTGCATCGAGCTCAAGCGACTTGATCCAGGTAATAGCCGTGGCTTGGTTCAGGGCTCAGAACAGTGGTGTGAGATTGACCTCGAACGGTGCGTTGGCTGTGAAGTGTGTGTGCACATTCCGCAGAAAAAGACCAACCCATATGAGCTTACGGTTTGCCCTTGGGACGCCATCGAGATGGTGCCTACCGAGAACTTGCACGATGTCGTTGCACAGATTGGCGGGCCCCCCGAATATGTTGAAGAAAATTGGGAGCGCCTTGTGACGACCGCTCACCATCTGGCCACGCTTCGTGTCGAATCGATGAATTGAGCAACCGCGAGGCTCATCTGCAAGTCTGTGCTTCGACTTCTTTCATGTATTGCATGCTCTCGCGAACGAGTCTTTCTATTCCTGGCTTGTAATCGAAGACTTCGACCGATACCCAGCCGCCGTAATTCACTTCACGCAGCGCCTGAAAAATAGGTACAAAGTCTTCATCGCCAAATCCGGGTCCCTGGAGATTGGGATCATTCGCATGAAAGTGAGCCAGATGCGCCGCATAGCGCCGGATTAAATCGGGTGCCGAATCGGATTCACTTGCCATCGCTTTCACGTCCAGATGCAAGCGGCAAGCCGGTGAGTCAAGCCGTTCGATTAGTGCGACCGTTTCTGCGGCAGTGGTTAAA
>JAYZMM010000111.1:0-5746 GCA_036153155.1 Planctomycetota bacterium | reverse complement strand
CCGGATTAAATCGGGTGCCGAATCGGATTCACTTGCCATCGCTTTCACGTCCAGATGCAAGCGGCAAGCCGGTGAGTCAAGCCGTTCGATTAGTGCGACCGTTTCTGCGGCAGTGGTTAAAAAATCAGTTTCTTTGGGCGCTAGCGGCTCCATCGCCAAAGTCACACTGAAATCTTCCAACGCGGGGAGGGCCTCGCTTAATACATCCACGGCATTGTCCGTGGCTGCCTCCAGAGACATATCGGGCTCTCGGTTCCGCTGCGGGGGCGAGCCAAAGACCATGATCGAGCCACCAAGATCTCGGCATAGTTTTGCCAGCTCAATCAAATAGAGCGCTGTCCGTCTTCGTATCGAAGCATCCGAACTGGTCAGATGGTATCCCTCGGTTTTGGCAAGCAACCAATGCAGCCCGATAATTTCCAATCCTGTCGATTCGGCCTCGCCGCGAACTTGATCTCGAAGCGATTTGGAAACCTCATTCACATCCGGTGCCAAAGTGAAAGGGGCAATCTCAAGTCCGCTATACCCACACTCACTAGCAAACGCAAACGCTTTCTCGCGAGTCCAATCACCAAAGGTTTCGTTGCAAATTGCATACTTCATAGTCAGCCGACTCTTTTATCTCATTTCAATAAAATAAAATGCAATGGTCTCAAAGGAAAGCAAAAATTTTTACTGCGGTTCAAGGGATAGCTTTATTAAGAAGATTCGCCCTCAACACCCGTCAGTTCCGGCTGATTCTTTGCTTTTTTGCCTCGACGTTTTTTCGTTTTATCCAGTGGTCTACCTTGCGATGTGCTTGGGGCACTCAAGGTTGGATCAGCGGCTCCATCGAGTGACTGCCCCACAGAGACCGCGTCAATTCTTTTGCGAGACTGTTGCGCATATTCCGGCGATAATTCAAAACCCATAAAGTGGCGATTTAATTTTTTTGCCACACTTCCGGTCGTGCCGCTGCCCAGAAATGGATCTAGGACCCACTCACCCTCGTTACTCGATGCCCGCAAAATGCGAGCGAGCAACTGCTCCGGCATCTGGCACCCATGAAAACCGGCCCGTTCCTTGAAGGTGCCTGCGACTCGGGCAAAGTACCAAGTGTCTCCATCGCTTCGGAATCCCTCCGGAAGATCTTGTGGTCGCAATACCCAGGTATCGTCCGGCAAACGCCCTTGGGGGTTGGCTCGACGATCACCGTAAACCAATTGTCGCGCGGAGGGAACGCGAATCGAATCGGAATTGAAGGTGAAATTATTGGGGTCTTTCACCATTTGTAGGAGATGTGCGTGCGATCGATTGAATTTCCGCGTGCAATTCACACCGAAAGTGTAGTACCAGATCACCCAACTGCGACAGGTCAGGCCCAGTTCTCGTTGCATCATCACCTTCAGTTCGGCCGCATAATCATCTCCGATCGCCAACCAGAAGGTTCCCGAATCTTTAAGCAAACGAATGATTTCTGCAATCCAGTCATGACACCAAGCAATGTATTTGTCCGCATCGAGCCGATCTTCATAAAGGTCGTATTCGAATCCGATATTAAAAGGAGGATCGGCAAACGCCAAATCGATGGAGCCTGACTCGAGCTTTTTCATGCCCTCCAGACAATCACCACAGCGGATGTCAATTTGTTGCTGAGACAAAGCAATCCTCGTTGATCGTGAGCGTAATAATTCTGCTGCCAATCGTACCATGAAAGAGGTTCGGCACAAGCAGGAACGCTATCGCAGTGGGCTTCCAGGCAGTAGCACACGTTAAGGCCGCACTACGCTAAAACTTCCTTGCTCGTGCCACCCGCGCGTTCCCGCACCAAGCGCGGAACCGCGTAACCAGGCAACCGACTCCGCAGCGCGGAAATCAGTTCCTTTGCCAGCGAATCGTCCACTTCAAAGTGCATGCTCCCTTCGACGCGGTCGAGTTGATGCAGGTAATACGGCAGGACACGCAAATTCACCAGTTCGCGACAGAGTGACTCCAGCGCCAATACCGAATCATTCACACCTCGCAGCAATACCGATTGATTTAAAACCATTGTGCCCGAGTCGACAAGTTTCCGCACGGCAAGAGCCACCTGCTCGTCAATTTCCAACGCATGGTTGATATGGACAACAAGAATGGTTGTTAACCTTGTCGCGGTAAGCGTATGCAGTAAGGCATCGGTTACTCGAGATGGAATCATCGAAGGCAAACGAGTGTGAATCCGTAACCGCCGGATGTGAGGAATCTGAGCGATCTGTTCAGTCAGTGATTGCAACCGCGAATCGACCAGCATCCACGGATCACCTCCACTTAGGATGACTTCATCGAGAGAACTATCCTCTGCAATCTTGTTCAGGGCCGGTTGCCAGTCGTCCTCACCTTTGGGAACGCTGTCATACGGGAAATAACGACGGAAACAGTAGCGACAATGTACAGCACAGGCACCGGTTACAACCAACAGGGCTCGGGACTCATATTTTTGGAGTAGCCCCGGCGTGATCAGTGCATCACCGTCGCCCACCGGGTCACGGGAAAATCCTCCACCGGTGGATGTTTCCTCGGCAAGGGGAAGGACTTGTCGGAGTAGCGGATGTTCGGGATCACCGGGAGGAATTTTCGCCAGATATTCCCGCGGGACAAATAACTGGAATGTGGCAGCAGATCGCCGAGCCGCAATGCGGTACGCATCCGGAAGCTGAAGAATCTCGCACAATTCCTCTGGTGTACGGATGGCATTCCGCAGGGACTGCTGCCAACGATCGGTGGCACTGCATTCGGAATCGGTGGCGACATTCAGCGATGGGGCCGTTACAATGTCCATCCCTCCAGGATATCTCCAACCCAGAAAAAACAAAGGCACGATCGTGGCAAGCTATAACACGAGTGATTTTCGCAAAGGTCTTAAAATTCAGATCGAAGGCGAGCCGTACATGGTCATCGAATCGAATTTCCGAAAGCCGGGAAAAGGAAATGCAATCTACACCCTCAGAATGAGAAATCTGGTGCGAGGCACAGTGCTTGAGCGCAATTATAAAGGTGGTGAGTCGGTCGAGGCGGCAGACGTGGAGGAAATTGAGGGCCAGTTTCTTTATCGCCAAGGTGATAACTATGTGTTCATGGATACCTCAAACTACGAACAATATGAATTGAGTTCTGAGCAAATCGGGGATGCCTGGAAATACCTTAAAGATGGCACCCTCTGTCAAATGGTGCTTTTTGAGAGTAATCCGATTACCGTGACGCCACCGAATCATGTGGTTTTGAAAATCGAATATTGTGAACCGGGCGCCAAGGGAAATACGGCAACCAACGTAACTAAACCGGTCAAGGTGGAGACCGGGGCAGAAATTCAATGTCCCTCGTTTGTGGAAATGGGAGAATTGGTTCGGGTCGACACGCGAACCGGCGAATATATCGAACGTGTCAAGGAATAAACACGCGGTCTCGGCAGTCACGCAAGCCGATATGCTTTGGCGCCAGAGCGCCCTTCCCCGATGAATCCAACCGATCTTGTCACCGCCTGGAAACCCTCCCCGGACTGGTCGGAGATGCGTCTGCGAGCAGAACTTCTCAGAGAAACGCGGGATTTTTTTCACACGCATCACTTTCTTGAAGTGGAAACACCACTGCTTTCCACGGACACCGTTGTGGATGCAGAAATTGACCCACTTAGTCTGTCTTGGGGTCCTGATGGACAAAAATATTTTTGGCAAACTTCCCCCGAGTTATGCATGAAACGACTGGTGGCTGCGGGTGGAAAGGCTCTGTTTCAAATCACCCGCGCTTTTCGCGGTGACGAGTGTGGCGTGCTGCATAATCCGGAATTTACAATTCTTGAGTGGTACCGTGTGGGCGATTCGATGCAGGAGGGAATCCAATTTCTCTCAGACCTTTTCCAAGCCTTGATGAAAACTGAGCGGGCAAATAGTTACACCTACCGGGAGGCCTTTTTAAAATTTACTGGCCTCGATCCTTTCACCAGCGAGGCGGCTGAATTTGCACAAGTCGCAACCGCCAATGGATTGGCGGCCCCCTCGCAGTTGGGAGATGATGTGGACGATTGGCTCGACTTTCTGCTCCTGGAAATGGTGATGCCCCATTTGGGAATCGACACACCGGTCATTCTTTACGATTATCCAGCGTCTCAGGCGGCTTTGGCGAACATTCGTCAGGCAGCGATCCCGGTGGCTGAGCGATTCGAATTATTTTATCAGGGTATAGAGCTGGCAAACGGTTACCATGAGCTGTGCGATCCCCATGAGTTAACACGCCGCACGGCAGAGGCCAATACAAAGCGAAAACTGCAAGGCCGTCAGCCGTTATCTCAAAGCGGAAAATTACATGCAGCGATGGAGGCGGGATTACCTCCTTGCACTGGGGTCGCCCTCGGATTCGATCGCCTCGTAATGCTCGCCGCGAAAAAAAAACAACTGGACGAGGTGATCGCATTTACATTTGATCGCGCTTAGCAGCCTACGATTTCATATCGTACTGGGCAAATTTGCTACGAACTGGCCGGTCGCGCGAATGTCTTAAAGCAGAACGACAGTCCACTCTTCTGGTCCACCTCGCTTGGTAGCTCCTCTTCAAGTCGCCACTCGGTCCAATCAATTGGCGGGAAGTAGACATCCCCTTCCACTTCCTCGTCGATTTCTGTGAGATAAATGCGTGTGCTGAAAGGAACCGCCTCCTGATAAAGATGTCCTCCTCCAATAATAAAAACTTCTGGTTCTTTTTCGGTGCGCTTCAATGCCTCGTTAAAATCTGCAACTACTTCTACTCCATCGGCCATAAATTCACTATTGCGACTTAAGACAATCGATCGTCGTTCGGGGAGCGGACGGCCGATCGACACATATGTTTTTCGGCCCATAATAATCGAATGGCCGGTGGTAAGCTTTCGAAACCGCCGCAAATCGGCTGAGATATGCCAAGGCAATTGCCCGTTGCAGCCGATCACACCATTTTTTGCAGCGGCGACGATAATCGATAGCATCGACAACTCTCTCTGAACGCGAAAGACAAATGTAATATCAAACACTCACCGGCGCTTTGATATGCGGGTGGGGATCATATCCGGTAAGTTCAAAATCTTCAAAGGAAAAATCGAATAATGATTCGATATTCGGATTGATTTTCAATCGCGGGAGTGGCCTTGGCTCACGACTTAACTGGAGTTCAGCTTCCTGTAGATGATTGTTATAGAGATGGGCATCGCCAAAGGTGTGAATAAATTCACCCGCTTTTAGATTTGTGACTTGGGCCAGCATGTGTGTTAGCAGCGCGTAAGAGGCAATATTAAAAGGAACCCCCAGAAAAATGTCTGCGCTACGCTGATATAGTTGGCATGACAGACGCCCGTCACTCACATAAAACTGGAAAAGTGCGTGACAGGGTGCAAGTGCCATTTGTGGGATCTGCGCTACATTCCAGGCAGAGACCAACAGTCGACGAGAATCGGGATTATTCTGAATCTGTTCGACCAGTTCCGCAAGCTGGTCGATCGATTCGCCGTTTGAAGTCGGCCAACTTCTCCATTGCCGACCATAAACGGGTCCTAGATCCCCATCCGCATCTGCCCATTCATCCCAAATAGAAACTCCGTTTTGGTTCAAATAAGCAACGTTCGTATCGCCACGGAGAAACCAGAGTAATTCATAGATGATCGACCGTAGATGTAATTTTTTTGTAGTACAAAGAGGGAAACCCTCGGCAAGGTCGAATCGCATTTGGTAGCCGAAAGTACTTCGGGTTCCGGTTCCCGTGCGAT
>JAYZMM010000110.1:0-7258 GCA_036153155.1 Planctomycetota bacterium | reverse complement strand
GCTTGTACACATCTTCCAAATTTTAAAATTGGGGCGTTACAGTAAAGCAATTCAACGTTTTCACAGCGCATTTTTGCTGTCCAAAGAACAGATTGCGCTGTTCTTTTCCATAACGACCATTCTGCTTTTTATTGGAGCGGTAGGAATCTACTACTTTGAGCGCGATGCGCAACCGGATAAATTTGTCTCAATCTTTCACAGCCTCTGGTGGTCTGTCATTACGCTCACAACAGTTGGCTATGGCGATATCTATCCCGTCACGATTGGGGGTCGTTTTTTCACCATTGTCGTTTTAATGGTAGGCATTGGAATCGTAGCCGTACCGGCTGCAATTGTGACGTCAGCACTTAGTCAGGCACAAAATTTTGAGCGAGAGGAATCCGGATCGGCTCTTCGCCCGTTTGACAATACGGGAAAGTATTTCAAGTTTTTTCGGGAGCAACACCACCATTCGGAGTGGGGCAATAGCGGAAGTGCTCTTCAGCTGATTGTCGATAAATTGCGATCTCAAGGGCAGCGAATTGCGCTGGCCGAGAGTTGTACCGGTGGCCTGGTGGCAGCTCGTTTGGCGTCGGTACCGGGCGTTTCAGAAGTATTGTGTGGTTCAGTCGTGAGTTATCGTGAAAACGCCAAGCAAGATTGGCTGAGTATTTCATCAAGCAAATTACAAGCATTTTCCCCTGTGAGCCCGGAAGTGACACTTGCCATGGCTTGTGCAGTGTTGGCCGAAACACCGGAGGCGTCACTCGCTGCAGCCGTTACCGGGCATCTCGGACCGGCTGCACCGACGAAACTCGATGGGACGATGTATGTCGCGGTTGTGTGTCGTGACCCCACCACGAGGGATACACGCACATTGATTGAAGATGAGCATCTACTGTCCGCGTCTCCCCGTGAATCGCGGCAAATCGAGGCAGCCGACTTTGTTCTCCGGCGAATCGAAAAGGTTTTAGACACCGAGGATTTGCCGGATTGCTTTACCTAAGGGAAAGTCTGATTACCGTTGAATTCTGAGAGAAAAAAGCCAATTATTCTTCTTGATTTTGATCAAGACACTCGGAAATTCTTTCGGCGATAATTTGCGTCATCAGTGGATGGGATCCCAGAGGGTTGGTGACCAGAAACGATGTTTGAGGGTGTTTCGCAGCTGCCTCGGCAGCCAGTCGCGGGATATCGCTATCCCAATGTCTTCCCGGGAGAAGAAAAAAAGGGTGAACGATAATCCGAGTTGCACCCTGCCGAGCACAGGCATCATAAGCGGCAGAAATCGATGGCTCTGCTAGTTCCATATGCGCAGGTTCCACAATCGAATAGGAGATAGACTGCCTAAATCCATCGACAATTTTTAAAAGCAGTTGGTTGCTTTCCTCTCTCCGCGATCCGTGATCGACAATGATTACACCGATAGTTTCTTTCGCATGCGGTTCCATCAGCACCTGCCGATCATATGGATTCTTGTATTTTGAGATATCGTGCGATCGCGTGACTCTTAGGTTATCGGTCTCTGTCGTTCCGATTTGCTTGCCCCTCGTGAACGAGTGGATCGATATCAAAAGAAATGCCACGGGTTGAACCATCACAAAAGACGGCATTCCAGACCTCGTGAGGCCCCCCAAACTGACGATTTAAACCATCGCCGTTATCAAATGAATCCCTGAGAGGTGGCAGATCACGACTTGCGAAGCGATTGATGTCTATGCAATATCCGGCATACATACTTTCGTTATCTCCCTTATCGGCACCTGTCTGGTAATCGCCCGCGAACAGATATTTTTCCGCGGCTAGTAGCGTACTGCTTTGCCCGTCAACTAACTGGCGTGGCCGAACGCGACTCCTTTGATAACTGATTCCGTTGAAACGACTCATATCTTGCCAGGCAAATGTTTTGGCCTCTTCCACTGAATTTGGGCCCGCCGGTGGAGATTCGTCCATTACACTTCCCGCGTTGACGGCATAGCACGCGCGGGCAACCTTGGTTACCGGCCCCGAGTTAACCGGTTGGTAAAGATGCGGGGCCGTGCCGGTAATCGGCCATGCCTTTGAGTCACGACGTGACGGACAAGTGAACGTGGCAATGGGGATACGGTTCCGCTCAGCAATGGCTGCCAACATTTCTTCCTCTGGAAGCCCACGACCCATACTATGTATCGCTTCTTCACCGATAAAAGGAAGCAGATTATAAATCCAACCACCCGGCTGCTCCGGGCCATTTCCCCCCTCAGGACTTCCGACCCATTGGTATCCCCAACCGCCCGAGGGATATGCGGAAAAAGCATCCACATGGGTCTGAGTGGCAAGTCCGATCTGTCGCAGATGGTTAACACAGCTTGCCCGCTGTGCTGCTTCACGAACCGAGTTAAGTGCCGGCAGTAACAATGCGACGAGAATACCGATAATTGCAATCACCACCAACAACTCCACCAGGGTAAATCCACGTTTAGAATTATTCCGCATTAGATCGCATCTCCCGGCAGGCAATCGGGCAAGCAAAATGTGTCCGTGCTGAATCAGAACGATGGCCTTGCAATGAAGGCGGACGCTCGATTCTATTATCTTAATCGATTGTCCCGTTGTTGGACCCTACGGCACTACAAAAATAATTAGATATTCAAGAAGTAAATGCTAAACAGAGAACGGATTCTTAAAAATATGGCATGGCAGTATACTCGGAGTTTTAAAAGTTATTTTGTATGCCTGTCTTCCCAGAAGTCCTTTGTACGATGTCAGACAAGAAGCCAGCAAAGCGAAGGTACATCCGGCGGATCATTTTTTTGACACTCGCATTACTGTTTTGGTTAGGAATTCTTCTGATGTCTTCCTCAAGACCTGAGAACCTAGGAGTCGTTGAAGGGAATTTAAGAGGATGCCCTGATTCCCCCAACTGCGTCTCAACCGTAGCGGTTGACGTGTCGCATCATGCGCCAGGCATTGCATTCACAGGCTCAGTAGCGGATGCCCGAAATCGTTTGATCGAGATAATGAGTCAAATGCCCCGCACAACGCTCGTCACCGAAGACCAAAATTATCTTCATTTTGAGTGCCGTAGCCGCCTCTTCCGTTTCGTTGACGACCTTGAATTTCTTATCGATCCTGATACCCGAGTGATACAAGTCCGCTCGGCCTCCCGTGTTGGTTATTCAGATTTAGGTGTCAATCGCGCTCGGGTAAATCAAGTTCGAGATGCTTTTGATTCCAGCCATTTGGATCAATGATTCAAACAAGTCACCCGATTTGGTGAAGCGAAGATACATCGTGTGGTGATTTTCATGCACGAAAGACAAAAAGCCAAAAATGTTCGTGCATCGCGAAGCGTAGCTTCCGGGATCGAATTTCGGTGGTACACCTTACTTACTCTTTGTGTGCTGGCACAAATCGTCACCGTATCACTGACGTGGCCGCTTTGGCAGGTCCGCGAAACGCCGCTCAATCTTCCCCTGCTGGAGTGGCCGTGGATGTCTTGTGGCGCATTAATGCTGTTATCGTTGTTTTATGTTTTGTTTGACCCGCGGCGCGGGGCGGTGGTTCATCTCGTGGTTTTGACGATCGCATGCATTGCAGATCAATATCGGATTCAGCCTCAATTCATTTCTATTGCAATATTGATTTTCGGGTGCAGCAGTTCAGAGCGACGGACAGTGTGTCGATGGTATCTGATCGCACTGTGGTTCTGGGCTGGCGCGCATAAAATCTTTTCCCCCGAATGGCCAATGATTACGCGGAGTCTGCTCGAACAGGCCAACCTTTCTGCCGACAGAATCGCCCTCTTTATTGCATGGTTAATCGCCTTTGTTGAAATCAGCGTAGCGATTTTAGCTTTGCTTCGTCCACGCGCCGGAGCGATTGGTTGCATTTTTCTCCACGTTGGAATCGTGCTGTTCATGTCACCGCTTTTTTTCGACTTCAATGCATCGGTTATTCCATGGAATCTGGCAACCGCAATTGTAGGGTGCGCATTGTTTTGGAATGCAACACAAATCACTCTCGCAACGCGCTGGGAAAAAGCGTGTGCTGCTGTATTTTTAGTATTGCCATTTGGATTTTACGGTGGCTGGGTCGACCGTGGTCTGGCATTCGTACTCTATTCGGGAAATGTGCCACGGGCTGCAATGACAGGAAAAGATGGAAGAAAATTATTCAGTGATTGGGATAAACTGGGCGTTCCCTTTCCGAGGGAACAACGTCATTTTCGCACCATTTTTTCCAAGACAGGCGATTCCGGTGATAAGTTGCATCTATTTGATCGTCGTCCTTGGTCGAAAGATCGATTTTTTTTAATGGGGCCGGATCGGTCTCTACTTGAAATCTCTCGCAGCGAATTTTCACGCCAATCTCCAACGGGTGTCAAAGGTATCTTTCATGACGATCCGCTCAGTATATTTACGCTGCAAGGAAACGGCGCAACCATGTTGACCCGGGTAAAAGGGGGTCCCATCTATGCGATTGAATTCAGTCCGGAAAAATTTGACCCTGCCGTGTTAGGTCATCTACAAGGATTGCCGAATCTGGAGCAGATACAATTGGCCGGTTGCAATGTCGTGGATCAGGATCTGCGGCACTTAGCCGGGTTGGATGCACTGGAGGGGGTCGGTTTATCGCATACCTCAATCAGTGATCGCGGCCTGTTGTATCTGACACAACTCGGAAATCTCCGCGTGATAGAGCATCACGGGAGTCGCATCACTCCCTTTGGATTGAAGCAAACACTCGGCTTAGCTCCAAAAAAACAGCAGGCAGAGCAGCAATAGTTCCCTGTTAAAATTGGTCGGACAATTTTTTAAACGTTGCAGGTCGACAGGCACTGCTTCCGTCCAAGCCTTGCCCATGGCTTGCGGGCAATGCGATCTTTTTTGGCGATTTCAGCAAAAACGCCCCCCCTTTCGCCTTTTGCCTAAGTGACGAAAATATGGCGTTAAAGTCACGCCTTTTTTCCAAGACACCTCTAGGCTGCCGATATTCCGTGTCTTGTGAAAATTGACATTTTATGACTTCCCGCCCGGCGGCCGTACGACACGAAAGGAACAGCGATGAATCAACAACGTCGAGGGATCGCGATCGTTCTGCTCGCGCTTGCGTTCTGCAGCGGATTATCTGCCGATGCTCAAGAAACGGTTCTTTTGACCAAGCAGATCGCAACGAAGATCGATCCAGAAGTATCCACTACCGATCCTTTGCCGGTCAGCTTTCATTATGATCCGGTCATCCGTGAAGAGCGACTATTTGATGGTTCGCTTCGAGTACACCTTTGCCTCGGATTGGATCATGCTGATTCGTTGCGCGGACCACTTGTTGCAGAGGTGCGACTGACCGATCTGCGAGATTCTGGTCGTACTCACGTACGCTACGTCCCACTTGTCATTGACCGCGATGTTTTTCGAGGAGACTTTGCAAGATCTTCCTCATCCCCCCAACCAGACTCGACCGATTCGGCCGATGGGGAACCAGCCAACGAAGAATACCAATTTCGTGTTGTGCGATACGCGCATTTTGATCTGGATAACCGGGGCTGGGAAACTCCACTTTTAGCGCCGGCTCGGGTATACCGTTTGTTTGTCCATCTGCATCATAAGGCAGAAAGCCAGGGATCGCACACTCGATTAGGCCAGGTGCCCTATCCCTATTACACGGCCACATCGGGGTCCACTCGTCTGGATCGCGCAAGAAAAACCATCGTGATGCGTACATTCAAGGAGTTTTATTACCGACTGAACGGATGGCGGACCGGTGAAAAATATCCGATGGATTGTTATGCCTACTATATGTGGGCTACCGGATTTTGCACGGTGGGGAGCCAGAATGGCAGGACCCAGCTTCACAATTTGTTTGACAAACAAAATCCATATAATTTAGGTAGCCACATTCCGGAACTCAGTGGTGAGGGTCCGATTCATGGAGATTATGTCCGTGTTCCAGGGCACAGTTTCATGCTTCTGAGTTATGATGCGCAGCGCGGTCAAGTCTGGACTATGGAAGGCAATTTCAACAGCACGGTAGAGGTGGTCGTGCGTAAAGTGAGTCCCCACTGGCAAGTTGGTCACCTTCGCGACCGTCACATTATTCCGAACCTTTTCCGCGTCTTTCCTGATCGTCCGCGCCTCTTTCCTGGATTCGGCGGCTAGCTAGAAGGTATCGCCGCGACGCGAACACCTATCATTTGGTTTTCAGGTACTGAAGGATAATCCAGCCGATAATAAGGCCCATGATAGGGGCCACAAGATGGCCGATTAGCTGGATCCGCTTTTCTTTTTTACGGTTTGATTTTGCAAGGTCACTCTTCGGCTCAGGCGTCCCAATGGCTTGTGTCTTTGGGAAGCTAATTCCGTCAGCCAACTCTCCCTCTCCATCGTCGACGATATCGAAGGGGTTTTGCTCTGCAAATGAAGAATCCACCGAATGATTTTCCAGCGGCAGCGGTGGCGGGGCGGGAAAAGACTCCGCATTTTTATTCAGCTGGCTGACTGTGTGCGGTTCTTCTGCTTTTGGAGCAGAGAGAAACGATGGCAGAGCAGGAGTATCGACAGGCCCGATGTGCGATGATTCATCGGCTCCGAATTCAGGCGGAGAAAGTTCAGTTGGACTAAATTGTTCGTATTTTCCAGCTGCGGAAATGCCAGTAAAATCGGGATCTGACAAGTGTTTCCCCGGCAAATCGCCAAGCTGATCATCGAGGTCGTCATCGGGTTTATTTTGGTTCGCTTGGAGACTCCAGTTTCTCTTTTTTCTCTGCGCGTTGCCTGTGTCAATATTGATTGCAAGTGGCGCAGAATTGTCTTCTTCCGCGTTCGGGTGCTGCTGTTCAGCATCATTAATCCTATTAACCCCGTCATCGCCCGAAAGCAATCTTGTGGACACGGAGGAATGAAAAGAGGGTGGATCGGGAAAAGATGATGTATTCTGTTTTGTCTCCAACAGCTTGTCGTAAGCAGTTTTTTGCTCCGCATCCAGCAGACAATTACATGCCCGAGAAATTTCATCAAGTAATAATCGAGAAAGTTCACCGTGCCGGCCTGTTGAAATCGACTTGAGATACAATGTCCGTTGTTCAGCAGCGTGGGTGATCACATCGGGATCACACTCACCGCGCACGATCCCAAGCAAGCGATAATGATCGGCCGGTTGTTGATTCAGGGGGATACCGAGCCACTTATGGTATGGATTGAAATCATCCGGCATCGTCGGGCCCGGGAAAAAGTCACTGGTTGAAGATTTAGTATCGGGCCGTTGAAGGTTATCGGCCGGATAAATTTAAATAGAAGCGAAC
>JAYZMM010000109.1:0-12141 GCA_036153155.1 Planctomycetota bacterium | reverse complement strand
CGATCAGGCACGGGCCAAGATGCTCGACGGTGTAGAAAAACTTGCCGACGCAGTTGCGATCACCATGGGCCCGACCGGTAAAAATGTGGTCATTGATAAATCATTTGGTGGGCCGACTGTCACAAAAGATGGTGTGACGGTAAGTAAAGAGGTTGAGCTTGAGGATCCCTTCGAAAACATGGGAGCCAAGCTGGTAAACGAAGTGGCCAGCAAAACATCTGATCTGGCAGGAGACGGCACCACCACCGCAACTGTTTTGGCTCGGGCGATTTTTAAGGAAGGTCGTCGAAATATTGTTGCCGGTAGCAATCCGATGGCTGTTCGCCGCGGTATCGAAACAGCGGTTGATGCTGCCGTTGAAAAATTGGGCGAGCTTTCTCGACCTGTCGACAGCAAGCAGGATGTCGCAAATGTTGGCGCGATTAGCGCGAATAATGATATGACGATTGGTAGCTTGTTGGCCGATGCGCTTCACAAGGTTGGCCAAGACGGTGTGATTACGGTGGAAGAAGGGAAAACCGCGGAAACCACTGTCGAATACGTGGATGGGATGCAATTTGACAAGGGGTTTGTGTCTCCTTACTTCATCACTCGTCCCGCCGAACGAGACTGTGTATTAGAAGATGCACTGATTTTAATTTTCGAGAAGAAAATTAGTAATCTTCGTGAGTTGGTTCCCGTGCTTGAGAAGGTTGCTCAATCAGGCAAACCACTACTCATTATCGCAGAGGATGTTGAGGGTGAAGCCCTCGCAGCACTAGTGGTAAATAAATTGCGTGGTGTTCTGAACGTGTGTGCCGTAAAAGCCCCTGGATTTGGCGATCGTCGCAAGGCGATGCTCAGTGACATCGCGATCCTAACGGGTGGTACGATGATCAGCGAGGATTTGGGGTTAAAGCTTGAGAATCTTGAATTGGAGCAATTGGGTCGTGCCAAACAGATTACGGTTGATAAAAGCAATACGACAATCGTGCGCGGGGCCGGAAAGCAAGAAGATGTAAGTAAGCGTATTGCACAGCTACGTAATCAGATCGAGGCCTCGGATAGCGATTACGATCGTGAAAAACTACAGGAACGCATGGCAAAGCTAACAGGTGGTGTTGCCGTGGTGTCGGTTGGTGCTGGCACAGAGGCAGAGATGAAACAGAAAAAGGCGCGAGTGGAAGATGCGTTGCACGCAACGCGGGCCGCCGTGGAGGAAGGTATTCTTCCTGGTGGTGGTGTCGCTTTACTTCGTTGCACAGACTCTGTTCAGGCTGTTCGAAGTAAAGTGAAGGGTGACGAAAAAATCGGCGTTGATATTATCCTCGGTGCACTCGCCGCGCCATTGCGACAAATCGCTGACAATGGCGGTATTGATGGGTCAGTCGTAGTTGATGAGGTCATCCAAAAATCGGTGAATTCAGGCTACGATGCAAAGACTGCTGAATATACCGATATGTTTAAGGCGGGGATCATTGATCCAGTGAAGGTGGTTCGGACGGCTTTGGCAAATGCGGCGAGTATTGCTGCATTAATGCTGACGACTGAAGCATTGGTGACAAATTTTGACGAAGAGGATGGTGACAAGAAGCGTATCCAAGGATCAATCGCCTGACGTACGTATACAATTCTTGTTTTGAAATCCTATAAACAAATAGCTTCCGTCTCTGTTGCTATCGAGTTTGAAAGCAGGGCCACTTCTTTGTTGCTGGAAGTGGCCTTGTTTATAGGTTTCGGAGGACGCTTTAAATCCGTGTGTAATAAAGGCTAACCTCTATGGGGATAGTCCTGGATTCCGAGAACCGCCTATAATTTCGACATGAGCATGACAGAAAAACGCTGTTACTACGAAGTGCTAAAAGTCGCGCAGACAGCCTCCGCGGATGAAATTTCCGTAGCGTATCGCAAGCTTGCGATCCAGTTTCATCCAGATAAAAACCCTGATGATGATGCGGCAATCGGTCGCTTTAAAGAAGCAGCCGAGGCGTTTGAGGTTTTGAGTGATACCGAAAAAAGGTCTCGCTATGATCGATACGGACATGCGGGTTTGGAGGGTTCCGGTCAGCAGTTCCACGACCTAAGCGATATATTCGAAGCCTTCGGTGACATGTTCGGTGGGGGTATTTTCGGCGGTGGCGGCCGCGGCCGTCGTCCACGGCGAGGGGCAGATATTGAGACGGATTTAACGGTCGATCTTTTTGCCGCTGCTAAGGGGACAAAAAAACAAGTCTCCTTTTCGCGACATCGACGATGCGAGGACTGTAAGGGTAATGGAGCGGCAGGTGGTACGGCACTTGAACCGTGCCAATATTGCGGTGGACATGGGCAGGTGATCCAATCTAGTGGAATCCTACGGATGCAAACGACGTGCCCATCATGTCATGGCGGCGGCTCTACGATCAGCGAAAAATGTGAGAGCTGCCGCGGTGATGGTTATCAGGAAGATACGGTAACCTGTGACGTTGCGGTGCCTGCTGGCATCGACGATCAAATGCAAATCCGTCTTAACGGCCAGGGTCACCCCAGTGGGCACGGGGGACCTCCTGGTGATCTTTATTGTCTGGTTCATGTGGAAGAGCACCCCTTATTTCAACGGCAAGGTACACATCTTATTTGCCGGGTCCCGATCACCTATTCTCAAGCCGTCTTGGGTGGCAATGTCGACATTCCAACCTTGGATGGACCTGAATCGATTGAAATAAAACGTGGAACGAAGGCCGGGGATGTGGTCAAACTTTCCCGCCGCGGGATGCCTGATCCGAGGGGCCGCCGTACGGGTGATTTACATGTTCAGATTGATATTGATGTTCCTAAGAAATTGTCGAGTGAGCAGGAGGAGGCAATTCGAAAGTTGGCTGAAATCGAACTTTCGCATGTCACGCCGCATCGAAAAAGTTTTTTAGATACACTGAAGGGATACTTTGTCAGCCAAGATCAATCATCCTGACACAAGACATAAACAGTATTTAGATCGCGTTTAAAGGGTTTCTTTCGTGAGCGAATCAAACGACGAAAAATTAGACGTCGATAATGATCAGCAAGCCGATCAACCCAATGATGATATGTTGGGTGGCCTGGATCCGGAGGCGACTCTGACGTTATCGGAGGCGGAACGGCGGCAGTTAGAGTTGCTCGACGCAAACAACCGGGCATTGCGAGCTCAGGCTGACCTCGAAAATTATCGCAAGCGTGTACAGCGGGAGCAGCAGCAAGAAAGCCGATATGCCCTAATGCCGCTTTTGCGGGACTTACTACCACTGCTCGACAACATTCAGCGTGCGATTGACGCGGCAGAAAACAACGAAGGCACACAATCTCTTCTGGAAGGATTTAAGCTGGTGGCCCAGCAACTGGAATCGATCCTTGTGCAACACGATTGTCAACCAATTGCTGCCCTGGGAAAAACGTTTGATCCGAATCTACATGAAGCCGTATCGCAAACTGCAAGTGAAGAGATTGAAGCAGGAAAAATTGTGATGGAAGTCGCCGTAGGATACCAGCTCCATGATCGTGTTGTTCGCCCCAGTCAGGTGATTGTGTCTACTGGACCGCCTGAGTAACGTGATTTCCGTAGAGGAAAATTCGATGCCGACATACGATTACGAGTGCGAGGCTTGCGGATACAAGTTTGAATTATTTCAATCGATCACCGAAGGTGTGAAAAAAAAGTGTCCTAAGTGCAAAAAATTGAAACTCCGACGGTTATTCGGCACCGGGGCAGCAATCGTGTTCAAGGGTTCCGGATTTTACGAAACCGATTACCGCAGCGAGTCCTATAAAAAAGGTGCAGCGGAAGCAAAAAAAAATACGGAAAAAAAATCTGCTGATGACAAGAAGTCGACATCAAAAGGTAAAAAAACCAAGGGAGAATCTTCTGGCGATAAAGGTGGTGGCTAACAAAGTGGGTCACACTTCGGTCAGATAATTTAATCCCAATAAAAATGTCCGATCGCGGCAATCCATCCAGTCAATGTCTAGTTTAGTTTGTCCCATCTGTGAAAGTTCGTTCGAGGCGACACTCTCCTCGTCGATGCCTTTTTGCAGTGAGCGATGTCGTAAAATCGATCTGGGACGCTGGTTTGAAGAGGATTACACCCTACCGATTGAATTGGACCCGGAAGCGCTGGATGGGCCGGATCAGGCATAAGTCCTATTTGCCGTAGGATTTGTTTTCTGCTTGCGTCGGTATGGTCGTATTGATCATAATTGCCGTCGGTAGAATATTGACCCAATAGCTAGAACATAGCAGGGAGGTGGGCCGAGTATGTCAACACTTTCGGAAGCTAAACCAGTCCGCGACTGGCAAGACATTTTTCCCTGGCTTATTTTGTTTCGTTCAGTGCGTGTAGCTATTGGCTTTCGCTTGCTGCTGCTCGCTGCACTCGGACTTGTTGGTATGGTCGCCGGTTGGCGGCTTTGTTGGAATCTGGTGGCATATGTACCGGATGATACAGGGGTCGCTGTTCTGGCCGATCCCGTTCTTATCCAACTGGGTGCCCGTCACGATGGGACGGTACCACCTTGGCCCTGGGAATTGTCGTATCGGAACTTCGGTGATCAAGGTGTGCTGGCATCCTTAAGTAATTTGACTTATATCGGACCTATTATTGGTACGGCGGCCACGACTGCTGCCGAACTGACACTTCCATTTCAGATGCTCTTTCGACAAGATCTCACATATCGCGGCCTGGCTTATGCTTTGGTCTGTTGTGCGTGGGCACTGATCATCTGGGGATATTTCGGTGCGATGATTACCCGCATCGTGGCTGTAAAGCTCACGCAAGATGAAATTGTGAGTTTCAACAAGGCCGGCAAATTTGCCCGTCAAAGATGTGCGTCATATATTTCGGCTCCGCTCATACCTTTATTGGGTGTTTTTGGATTGGGAGTTCCCATTGCATTTCTCGGCCTGGTTTCCAACTTTGATTTAGGTGTTCTGATTGCAGGAATTCTTTGGCCGTTGGTTCTTTGCATAGGATTTATGATGGCAATTCTGCTGCTCGGTCTAATTTTTGGTTGGCCGATGATGTACTCCACCATTAGTACTGAGGGAACAGATGCGTTCGATGCCATTAGCCGAAGTTATGCTTATGTTTTTCAACGCCCGTTTCATTATTTGTTTTACTTGATAATGGCCACAATTATTGGATCGCTGGGGTGGGTGATGATCCATGGCATTATTGATATCCTGGTCTACTCGACCCATTGGTCCTTCGATTGGGGACTTTCGTCAGAGAGATCCATTCAATTGTTTTATGGAGATATCCGCGAAGGTACGGCTGGTTGGGGCTGCAATCTGATTCGATTCTGGCAGGGATTTTTGCGAACCCTTACCACATCGTTTGCGGTCGGTTTTTTGTTCAGCGGTATGACCGCCATTTATCTGTTACTGCGGCGGCATGTCGATGGGGTAGAACTTGAGGAAGTCAATCTGGACGAACCGATTGAACATGGACTCCCTGATTTATCGGGCGCTGATGTATCAATATCGTCAGCCGAGGATCCGGGTGAGCAAAGCGAGGAATGAGTTGCCGCATTGATTTCATTGACCCTTTGCCGGCTGGCCGTGGGGGTCTAAAATGGCCGATCTATAGAAAACAGATCGGGCTGTAGCTCAGCTTGGCTAGAGCGCTGCGTTCGGGACGCAGAGGTCGTAGGTTCAAATCCTATCAGCCCGACTTGATACCGCTACCTGGTGGCATCAGTTCTTGCCGCGGAAAAAATTCAGCGAGTGCATCCGGGTTCGCCAGTGCGTCCCGGTTAACCACTTTCCGCTGATGGATAACGTCGCGGACAGCCAACTCGGCCGTCTTTCCGCTTCTAGTTTTTGGGATATCGCTTACTGCCAGTATGACTTGGGGAACATGTCTAGGACTTGCGTTTGCGCGAATTTGTTTGCGTATTTTCTCCGCAAGTTGATCATCCATGAGCGTTTGTGGATGCAGCTGAATAAAAAGAACGATTCGACTGTCTCCCTCCCAATCTTGTCCAACAGCCACACAATCGACTATTTCCTTCATGGGGATCACATGCGCATAAATTTCTGCTGTACCAATCCGGATTCCGCCAGGATTTAAAATTGCATCACTGCGTCCGTATATAACCATCCCTCCTTCCGCAGTAATTTTTGCAAAATCACCGTGACACCAGACTCCGGGATAACGATCAAAGTAGGCTTGATGGTAAGCGAACCCCTTTGCATCCCGCCAGAATCCCAATGGCATTGAAGGAAAGGGTTTGGTGCAGACAAGCTCTCCTTTTTCCTCGGTCACCGCCAGCCCATCTCGATCAAAAACATCAACCGCCATTCCTAATCCCCGACACTGCAATTGGCCAGTCCGAACCGGCAAATTCGGATTTCCGAGTGCAAAACAAGACACGATATCCGTACCACCAGAAATGGACGATAAACAAAGATCGGATTTAATATCACGATAGACATATTTAAAACCGTCATCGGTCAGTGGCGAACCAGTCGAAAGAATCATTCGCAATCGACCAAGTTCGAATTGCTCTGCCGGACGTACGCCTAGTTTTTCAACAGCTGCCAGATAAGACGCACTGGTACCAAATACATCGATTTCGAATTCATTGGCTAGTTTAAAAAGACTTTCGGCACACGGTTCCATTGGCGAACCATCATAAAGCACAATCGATGCACCACTGGCTAAACCAGCCACTAGCCAATTCCACATCATCCACCCACACGTGGTGAAATAAAATAAACGCTCATTTGATTTTAGGTCCGTGTGCAAACGGTGCTCCTTCAAATGTTGCAGGAGAGTTCCTCCTGCCCCATGCACGATGCACTTCGGTTTCCCGGTTGTTCCTGAGGAGTAGAGAATGTAGAGCGGGTGGTCAAAAGGAAATTGGGGATACTCGATCGGCACGGTACAGTCACCAACCTCTTCCCACAGAATTGCATTTCGGAGATTTTTTAGATCGACTGGATGTCCGCTATACGGGACCATCAGTGTGTGTTGTATTGATGGAACAAGTTCTAAAAGTTCCTTTATCTTCGGTAGCACATTGAAATACTTACCCCCATATTGGTAACCGTCGGCGACCAGAAGAATAGTCGGTTCAATCTGTCCAAATCGCTCCGTAACGGCCTGAATCCCAAAGTCGGGGGAGCAAGAGGAAAAGGTGGCCCCCACCGCAGCGGTCGCCAACATCATAACGATCGTTTCAGGCACGTTAGGCGTCCAAGCTGCCACACGATCACCGCTTCCGACCCCATTTTTTCTGAGCCAACCTGCAATGCGAGCTACCTCTGCTCGTAATTCGTCCCGCCGTATTTCTCGTGATTGCCCCGTTTCATTGCGGAAAAGGATAGCAATGGCATCATCCGGACCCCGCTCAAGAAGGTTTTCAGCGTAGTTGAGCCTCGCACCTTGAAACCACTTGGCAGTCCGCATCGACTCTGGATTTTTGAGAGCAGTATCCCATAAGGCACTTGCTCTAACGTCACAAAATTCCCAGATGCTGGTCCAAAACTGAGCCGGATCCGCGATCGACCATTCCCAGAGAGCCTGATAATCCGAAAACGTCGTGCCTGTTTTTTCTTCTACCAACCCTTGGAAGGCAGTCATTTGACTGCTGATGACCTGTTCGGCACGCGGTTCCCAGAGAATTGAACTCATACATTTTTCCGGGCCGGCAACAGTTTGGCAGTAACCTCACCAAACCCGACCCGGTAACCCGCCCCCTGACACCAACCGGTCATCGTCACCCGATCCCCATCTTCAAGAAAAACTCGCTTATCCCCTCCAGGTAACTCAAGAGGTTCGGCCCCGCGCCAAGAGAGCTCCAGCATGCACCCGCGAGAGCCTTTGTCAGACCCACTGATCGTGCCGGATGCTAACAGGTCTCCCACGCGAACATTGCATCCATTCACGGTATGATGAGCCAATTGTTGGTGCATACTCCAATATAAATTCTGAAAATTCGAACGCGTAATTTCGACAGATTCCTTCGCATCGCCCGGAGTGAGCGATACGCGTAAATCGATATCGTATATGTAATCTGCTGACCAACTCAAATACGGAAGCACCGGTGGATCTTGTGCCGGAAGTGGCCGTTGGAACGGCATCAGAGCATCGGTAGTAACTACCCAGGGTGAAATTGAGGTGGCGAAACTTTTTGCTAGAAATGGACCGAGGGGAACATATTCCCACTTTTGGATATCTCGCGCACTCCAATCATTGACCAACACCATACCGAAGATATGTTGGGGTGTCTCGCTGATTTGAATTTCATCACCCCAATTCGTTTCCTCCCCAATAAAAAATCCCATTTCTAATTCGAAGTCGATCGCACGACTCGGGCCGAATTTATTTTCGGCCAATTGACCGATCGGTCTCCGAACATCGGTTCCACTGGTAATCAGTGAACTGGATCTCCCGTGATAAGCCACGGGCAAATGCAGCCAATTTGGTTGCAGTGCGTTTTCAGCTCCTCGAAGCATCGTGCCCACATTAGTTGCATGATCGCGTGATGAATAGAAGTCGGTGTAATCGGGCACCATCACAGGCATAAGCATCTCGCATTCTGTCTGTGGATGAAATACTGCATCTCTTATTGTTTTATGGTCTCTAATTTCGGAGCAATCGAAATCTAATAACTCATGCAACCGCTTTCGCAGTCGTGTCCATGTAGGCCGCCCGCTTTGCATTAGTCCGTTTAAATTATCCCGTAAAAAAATCGAGGGGCCATCCGAGTAACCACTCAGAAGACCAAGCTGCTCAAGTTCAGCCAAATCCAGAACCAGATTCCCGATAGCCACACCCACCCGTGGTTGAGGCTGACTGGAATGAGTAAAAATTCCATAAGGAAGATTTTGAATGGGAAAGTGGCATTCCGGATCTAATTCAATAAAACTTTTACTTTCGGGGCCCATTAAAATGTCCTTCCTCTCGCCGGTTTTGTTCAGCTGTTTATGTTGCTAGGAGTTAAGCAATCCCAAGGCTGTTAAATCCTCAAGCGGTTCTGCGAAACTACAACTTCCGAAGGAGAGGAACCTCTCTCGTCCCAACCGTATTTGCTCTACATTCGCAGTTATACCCATCCACTTCAGACTAGTATCATCAAATACGAAATGATCCGGATTTCGATCTGTTAATAAATCTTCGATCTGGTTTACGGGTAGTTTATTTCCCTCCAGGAGGATGACCGCGCACAGCAGATTTAGAAATCCGTGCATCTTTGCATCTGTGCGTTTGCAATCGGATGGCAAAGGATGATGCAGACCTGCGGTTGCTTTCCATTGAATGTCGAGAGAGTGACATAACCGGATACAATCGGCTAACTGTTGAACAGATGGAAAGTGATCCCGTGTAAGTCCACCGGTTCGTAATTTAAGCCCTAGTTTTCGAGTATGACTCTTACGTGCAGCAAGCACCTGAGCAAGGACACGCCGATGTTCAGCAGAAGTGGTTTCAAAGAAAATCATACAATCGACCAGGGATGTGGGTGCAAGCTGGCGCTCCAAACTCTCCACGGCTTGCGTGAATGAGTCGACATCCGCATCGATCGCCCGAGGCAGGCCAATTTCAAGTACTTGAACGACATCTGTATTCTTCACGTCCCGCGATGCAAAAGGCTCCAGCACATCTTCCAATGATGTTTGCCAGTCATGAAGCGTTTCGGCACCACCCATGATCAACGAAAGAGTCCAGGGCGCATCACGACGCCGATTGTCGCGCAGGGAATCAAACTCTCGAATCTGCGCGGCAGGCAAAATAAAATGTTGAAGCCAATTTTGATATTCACCCCTCTGGTCTGCAGTAAATAGATCAACTGCTTCACTGAGATCTAAATTAGCGGGTGGGAACAGCCCCGCATAATCGATACAGCGTTGGAGTAAGGAATCTATAGCAGCGCTCATGGTGTGATCCAACTCTTGCCATACGTCGAGTCTTCGACATCGAGGGCCGAAGCGGTGACCTTGAGTGGACGAAAGGTATCAATCATGACGGCTAATTCCTCAGTCCGTTTTTCACCGATGGATTGCTCCGCTTTACCGGGTTGCGGTCCATGAGGCAAACCTGCGGGATGCAGCGTGAGCGATCCGAAACCAGCGCCTCGGCGACTGATGAACTTATCATTCGCATAATAAATCACTTCATCACTCATCACGTTCGAGTGATTGTACGGCGCAGGTATCGCTTGCGGATGATAGTCCAGCATCCGTGGCGTAAATGAGCATAGTACAAATTGATCGGCCTGAAACGTTTGATGCACGGGTGGAGGCTGATGCAATGATCCGGTAATCGGTTCAAAATCATGGATCGAAAGTGCCCAGGGATAATAGCAACCATCCCAAGCGACAACATCGCATGGGTGATGGTCGAGGGTGATTTCAGTCAGCACATTGTTGTGTTTAACTAAAATTTTAAATTCACCCATTTCGTCGTGGGCTACGAGATCATCGGGACCTCGAATATCGCGCTCACAAAAAGGGGCATGTTCCATGAGTTGTCCCTCACGGGTTAAATAGCGTGAGGGAAATCGCACATAGCTCGGCGTCTCAAAAGTTAATACCGTATGCTCGTTCTTACCGAGGCGAAATCGATGCAAAATTCCTCGGGGTATCACCACATAATCACCCTGTCTATATGCCAGTTCACCGAATTCAGTCTCTAAAACACCCTCACCCTGACTGATGTAGTGCACCTGATCTGCCTGACCATTTCGAAAGAAAAAATCGTCGGTAGCCGTTGGGCGCACAAGTGAGACAATGACGTCTTCATTAAAAAGAAAAGGGGTCCGATTTAGTGTAATGCTCTCGCTGGTTTCAATCTGGGAGGTGCAAAAATGACGCATTCGAACACTGTGATCCGCCTCCTCTTCAACCACCACAGGCGCAATAAGAGAACTTCTTAGGATTTGTGTCGGTCTATGTACGTGATAAAGCAGTGAGGCCGGGCCATCAAAACCAAGGGTGCCCATTAGGTGCTCGGCATACAAACTTCCATCTGGCTTACGGTAGGCTGTATGTCGTTTCGCAGGTAACTGACCACGTTGCTGATAGTAGGGCATAGTACAATTTAAAGGTTGCCACGAGCTGCCTGTTCACGTTCAATCGCCTCGAAGAGAGATTTAAAATTCCCTTTACCGAATGACTGTGATCCGCAGCGCTGGATGATTTCATAAAATAATGTCGGACGGTCTTCTACCGGACGTGTAAAAATTTGCAGCAGATAGCCTTCTTCGTCGCGATCGACGAGAATATCTAGTTCTTCAATTGCGCGACAATCTTCATTGATGTCTCCAACTCGATCCCAGATGGAATCGTAATAAGAAGAGGGAATTTTTAAGAATTCAACGCCAGCCTGTCGGAGAACGGAAACAGTATGCAAAATGTCACCGGTTATCAAAGCAACATGCTGTACACCTGGACCCTGATGAGATTCAAGGTATTCCTGGATTTGGCTTTTGCGTAGACCATCCGCAGGTTCGTTGATGGGAAATTTTACATTTGCAGTGGGGCTCGCCATCACCTTACTGCGCAAGGCAGAATACTCTGTGGAGATGTCCTTGTCATCGAACGAAAGAAATTGATTAAAACCAAAAACCTGTTCGTAATATTGGACCCAATCGTCCATTTTTCCGTCTTCAACATTGCCTACAATGTGATCGACAGCTCGTAAACCGAAGTCCGGTTCGGCCACACGCTTGATTTGATAACCCGGTAAAAAGTGTCCCCGATAATCTTGTAGGGATATAAGCGAGTGGAGTGTATCGCCATAGGCATAGATTTTTGCCCTTCGTACTCGACCATGATCATCGGTCATGTCGTAGGGTTCCCGCGCGACCTTTCCCCCTCGATCCACGATATATTCAAACTGACGATCCACGTCATCAACCACAAATGCCACATCAAGCACACTATCACCGCGCAGACGATGCCGCTCGCCCATCGGATCTTCCGGAGTGAGTGGTGTGCTTAAAACTAGGCGAATATTTCCCTGCGACATGACATACGAAGCTTGTCCTTGTAGGCCCGTTTCCGGCCCAGCATATGCCATTTGAGAAAAACCAAATGCCTTGCGGTAAAAGTAGGCCGCTTGCTTGGCATTTCCTACCAGGAGTTCAACGTGGTGGATGCCTTTGGGGGTCATTGATTCGCCAGACATGGATTGCTTTCCTTAATGTAAC
>JAYZMM010000108.1:0-8378 GCA_036153155.1 Planctomycetota bacterium | reverse complement strand
GCAGCGAGGCTCGCACTGACACCTGTCACTGCCAACGCACGCTGCCCGAGCGCTACGTGTGCAGCTTTAGCCACCACCGAACTGTCGACGCCCCCACTGAAGGCCACCGCGCAGCTCTCTAAAGATTCGATACACCGAAGAAGAAGGTCACGATGTGCTTCGATTCTGGTCATCGGGAATTGAATTCAGGCCGTCGTCGAAAAATACTCGTCTAATGACGCACTCCGTGGAAAACACGACAAGGCAATATGGGCGACTATCACTAGATGCCATGCCCTGCGAATGATTCACTGGTTGTAGCACACCACAGCTGCAGCTTGTAGCACAGTTGCAGCAGAGCCAACCGCGGGTTTTGCGCGAGTTTGGCGGAAACTGCCATCAACCGTATGCTGCAGAGCCGTGGGCAAGCTCGTTTGTCTTCAAGGGGGCGCCTTGGGCCTGAGTTTCGTGATCCAAAACGCTTGGTCCGATGCTTGCACATCGGGCGCTGGCTATACGGCCCCCAAACCCTTTGCTAAGGCTCCCAACGAGCTGATTTAGCGGCTTACCTCATTAAGCGCTACAGCATACGGTCGATGGCAGATTCTTTGCTAGCGACACTCTAACACGCTGCTATGCACAGAACAAGCAAATGGCGCAAATTCGTCGGTCGTTGCAAGGCGCAATCTTTCAACTTACTGCAGGATCCCAAGTATTTCAGGAAAAGACTTTCCCATAAAGCGTATTGAGACAGAAAGCATGAAAGAGTTGCCAAAACGACAAGACAACATCGTCAACCGACGATGTCTTCGATTTCTCGGACAACCGGTTCCAAAGATTTTGTGTTTCGCTCCAGAGCGACGACCACGGTTCGCTGTTCTGTGCCATCAGTTCGTGTCGCCGATATCGGCATCACCTGGCGACCGTCCTCAAGCCGCACTCGAACGGTGAAACTACCGTCTTCGCGAAGTTCAATCGGTTGCCCGCGAAAGGTCAGTTGCACTTTAGGATCGGTGGTACCATAGATCAACAATTCCGATTCAACCTCAAGCGGTAGCTCCCGGTTCTTTGCCTCAAGTGCGTCTGCTCCAATGCCGTAGCGGGTCACCAAAGGCGAACCCATCGGTCGGCGAAGACGCTCTTCAAAAAGTTCACGCAAATGGTCAGCAGCTCCGTTGTCTTCTAGCCCGCCGCTCATCGCATAGATTTTATCGCAATCTCGTGCGACATCCTGCCAATTTTCATCGAGAGACGCACTCTCTTCACGAGGCCGAGTCGTCACTGCATTGCTGGTGGCCAAACAATGGAAACGCTCTCCCGCGAGATAGCCAATCTTGACTTGAAACGTCTGAGGAGGGTCCGCGACATCGATGTACCAGTTATTCACATTCCCATGAATGGGGATATCACGAATGACTTTTTCTACCGTCTTCGACGATGCGGATTGATTACCGGCCAAGAGTCGCAACACCGGTTGCGCCTGATGCCAATCGCGATCTAAGGCGGCCGCTGCCCGCTCAATGCTCCGACGGTCCAACTCCCATGTAGCCTGCAGCCAGTAGGGATCGCGAACCAGCAGGGCAAGTGTGTCTTTCGTCGAACCAGAGGGTGTCGTCCGGTTTGCTCTCCCGAGCGACTGTACAAGCTTCTGCGTAGACTGAAAATCACGAAGTCGTTTCTTTTTTATTGACTCTCTATCCACCAAGTCCGGGGGTGAAACGGGTTTTACCGTCCCGGCAGGACGGCCCGATTTGCGTCGCGATTTGCGTCGGGCGGCAAGCAGCAAAGCCCGTATGAGCTCTTCCTTTCGCATGCCATGCCATCCCGCAACACCATCTTTTTTGGCGAGTTGAGCCAGATCCTTACACGTGAGTGCACGCAACGCATTTGCCGTCATCCGAGTCCTCCTCTCCGCCTTGTGACAGGCGGCGGGTTATCGTTTAAGTCACAGTCCCCAATCATCGCGGCAGCGAGCGGCAGCCCCAAAGGGAATGCAACACCCTGAAACGCATGCGGAGGTATTGATGTGTACTGATTCTAATTGGGTAAGTGCGGAAAGGCAAAAATTTTCTTAAGAGAAAATTACATAAAGACATGCCTTAAAAGGTTTTACGTCGTTTATCGCTTCTGGTTCCCAGTCATGCGAGGGGCATCAGGCGAGAGCCGCACATCACGTCGAAATCCCGAACGCGGGCAGCATCTTCGATTAGTGCGGTCGCCCGAGTGAGTGCCGAACAGACATCGCCCCGCAGGAACACCCGCAGGAACACCCTGTGGTTGATCAACTCCCAAGGGGCACGGTGTCCCCACCGTGTGAGGACCAATGGTTGAGGGCATTAAAAATAGAATTTTACGCGTCCCCATTGGTTGACCCTGTTTTCGCGTTCGGCTAGATTGTCGGGCTCTGCGGCAGCGGTAGAGACGCCGCATGGAAATCGCGTCACGTGCATTAAAAACTACGAGTTTTCAGTACCATTCCAGCCAATTTCTTCAGCCCTTTTTCTATTCTGTGAGCATCGGTGACAAAGGTCGCTCCGGATGATCGTCGTCCGCCCCTTGCCCAAGCGGCCGCTTGGGCTTCTCGGGTGATGACGGTGGCTTTAGAAATGGTCCTGCCAGGTTTAATCGGTATCTGGATAGATCGTAAGCTCGGCTGGAAAGCGGCATGCACGCTCGCCGGTTTTGGATTGGGTTTTTCCGTTGCGTTGTGGCACCTACTAAAGCTCACAAAGCAGCCTTCGGGGCTGCGTGGGGACTCATCGCACCGGAGTGATACCGGTAAAAAGCAGACGAAATAAACGAATCGATGAAACAAAAGCCAGACGGACTCGTTGGTGAAGCGAAAATGGTGAAAGCGAAACTGAATGCACCATCGCCCCTTGGGCCCCTTCCCCACCGCGGCCATCGCCGGGGCTTTGTCGGGATATGTCTATGTATTTCCTTGCTGGGGCTGTTGAGTGCCGCAGCGCTGTTTGGGGGCTATCAGAGCTTGGCCGCAGCTTTTTTGGCGTTTAATATTTGTGCGTTAGCCGTAATTGCAAATCGCGCGCTTACTTTATTCGTCTTTAAAAATCGCCTCGCGCCTGCCTACTGCACGCTGAGCGGTATGCTCCTCCGCATGGCGTTGCCATTAAGCCTATGCTGTGCTCTTGCTTGGTGGCAAAGTCCGTTGCTTAAAGCCGGTTTTGGCTATTTCCTTATCGCATCCTACCTCATTGTCCTGACGATCGACGTGAGCAAGATCGTCCTGACATTAAAGATGAAACCTGTAACTTAAGGGCGTTGTTATGTCGTCAGAAACGGGCCACCATGACCCCCTCGATCCGGGGCACCTTTTTGGCCACGTACAGGATGCGCATCACTTTGAACTGCCACATGCGGTCGCGGACGAAGGCAAATTGCATATTTGGCAACCGTTTGAGCCTTTTGTCGACGAAGTGTTGCTGAAAGCAGATCCCGATTTTCACCTGGCGCCGTTCGATCTGCGTGTATCAAAATTCATGCTTCTCGAAGTGGTTGCGGCAGCCTTACTTATTTTCTTTTTTATTGCCCTCGCCCGCAAAATTTCTGATGGTACTCCCGCTCGAGGCAAGTGGGCGAACATGCTGGAATCCATGTTGGTGTTCATTCGGGATGAGGTGGCACGTCCTGCCATTGGCAGAGACGATGCCGATCGCTTTCTGCCGTTTCTGTGGACGATGTTCTTTTTCGTGTTGATTTGCAACCTGATTGGTTTGGTTCCCTGGGCTGGTTCGGCAACCGGTGCGCTTGGTACAACCTTCACGCTAGCCATGATCACATTCAGTGTCGTTCTGACTGCGGGAATGCGTAAGATGGGGCCTATTGGTTTCTGGAAGTCGCTTGTGCCCCATATGGATCTGCCGCTACCGCTCGCCATCTTCCTTTTGCCGATGATTTTTCTGATCGAGGTAGCAGGGCTCCTCATCAAGCACGTTGTATTGGCCGTGCGTTTACTGGCAAATATGGTAGCAGGCCACTTAGTACTGGCTGTGCTGCTGGCCTTTATTCTGGCCAGTTCCCACCACATTGCGTTTTTAGGGGTCGCACCTGTCGCAGTCCTGGGCGCAAGTGCGCTGACTTTATTAGAGTTACTTGTGGCTTTCCTCCAAGCCTATATTTTCACCTTCTTGAGCGCACTTTTTATTGGCACTGCAATTCACCCCCACTAAATGTGGGACGACATAAAAGGGCGGCGTCTGCCGCAGAGGATTCAAGTTTCCTTAAAAGTTTTGATAGGAGTTTTTTAAAGTGAGCACTGTTTCGAAATTAAGTTTTATCGTTCTTGCGGTTGTTATTTTGATGACCCCATCGGTTGGTATGGCTGCCGAAGACGGTGCCTCGGGAAAGGATCAATCCTTGATCTATCTCGGCGGTGCCTTTGGTGCCGGCCTGGTAATCTTAGGCGCTGGTATGGGAATCGGAAAAATCGGCGTTGCTGCCGTTGAAAGTATGGCAAGGCAACCTGAAGTCGCCGGAAGCATCCAAACGGCCATGATTATTGCTGCAGCGTTGATTGAGGGTGCCACCTTTTTTGGCCTCATCGTTTGTATGCTGTTCAACAATTAGGCAATCGCTTCCGCCCACTGCGAATTATTTTTCATTGCGGGCGGGTTGAAACGCTTGAAGGAAAGGGAGTGTTGGTGATGACTCACTGCGCATATAGGTGCGTTGCAGGCGGGCTTCTGGTGGGATTGCCCACCATGGCGATGGCCGCGAGTGGTGCTGCGCCGGACCCGCTGCTGTTCGATGTGGATTTGGCAATTTGTACCGCAATCGTTTTTCTATTGACGATGGCTATACTACGCAAATTCGCGTGGGGGCCGATTTCCTCCGGATTGGAAAAACGTGAGCAGTCCATTGCCGACAACATTGCAACAGCAGAAAATGCGGCCGAGGAAGCCCGCAAGCTGACTTCGCACTACGAGGAGAAGTTGGCTGGTGCGGCAGATGAGGTCCGAGCAATCATCGACGAAGCTCGCCAAAATGCTGAGCGAACTGGTCAACAGATCATTGAAAAAGCGCAGGCTAAGGCCACCGAGGAAGGTCAGCGATTGATCCAGGAGGTGGAGCAAGCCAAGCGTGCCGCACTGCGTGAGATATCTGACCGAGGTGCTGATCTTGCGATTTCACTCGCTGGCAAAATTGTTGCTAAGGAACTTCGGCCTGAGGACCACGCCACGCTAATCCGCAATGATCTGGCAAAGTTTTCAGATACGACACCAAGCGATAACTAATCTGGTTTGCATGAGAGATAAGCATGGTCGCCAACAATAAAGCCATAGACCTGGTCAGCCAGCGCATCGCGGCAATTTATGGAAAGGCTGTGTTTGATGCTGCGGTTGCTGAAGGAAACCGGGACGAAGTGATCGAGCAACTCGATTCGCTAGTTACCGATGTGCTCGATGCATCTCCTCAGCTTGACGCATTGTTTGGCAATCCAATGATCTCTGCTGAACAAAAACTGGCGATCATTCAGGCGATTTTTTCTGGGCGTGCGCTGCCCATCGTGCTCAGTTTTTTGCAGGCGGTAGCAAAAAATGAACGGTTAGTATACCTGCGTTCGATCGTTGATGCTGTTCACCAACTCAGAGATCAGGCAGATAACGTGAGACGAGTCGGTGCTACAACGGCACACCCCATGAGTCCGGAATTGACAGCGCGACTCAGCGAGTCGACCGGGACGCTTCTCGGGTGCCGAGTCCAACTTGAGACGAATGTCGATCCAGCCATACTCGGTGGTGTCATCCTTCGTATCGGGGACACCGTTTATGACGGTTCGATTACAGTTAGGCTGGAGCAACTCCGCAAGGAAATGAGTCGAGGAGTCCTCGAAGCGATTGAGGGTGATCGTCAAAAATTTGAAGATTGAGCTAAAACATCCGTTTTTACAACTTGAGAAAAATATTCACCAGTCACAACAACAGACCAAGAAGAATAATTTCCGGTAACACAATATGAAATTCAAAGCTGATGAAATCGCCTCTGTAATCCAGAAAGAAATTGAAGGATTCGAGGCACAGATTGACGTGCGAGAGGTTGGCCAAGTTCTTCAAGTGGGTGACGGCATTGCCCGCGTCTACGGTTTATCGGGCGTGATGGCCGGAGAAATGGTCGAATTTCCGGGTGGAATTATCGGCCTCGCGTTCAACCTCGAAGAAGATTCGGTCGGTGTGATTATTCTGGGCGATTACTTGGCCATCAATCAAGGAGATGAGGTCAAAAGCCTGGGTAAATTGCTTTCGGTTCCAGTGGGCGATGCGACGTTAGGCCGTGTGGTGGATCCGCTCGGCAATCCGCTGGATGGTAAAGGACCGCTCCAGACAAGTGACACCCGCCCGGTAGAAATCATTGCCCCGGGAGTCTCAGAACGTCAACCGGTGTGCGAACCGATGCAAACCGGAATCAAAGCGGTCGATGCAATGACACCGATCGGTCGCGGACAACGCGAACTAATCATCGGCGATCGCAAAACGGGAAAGACGGCAATCGCGATCGATGCCATCCTTAACCAGAAGGACACCGGTGTAAAGTGCTTCTATGTGGCGGTCGGGCAGAAAGAGTCCTCGGTTGCCCAGGTGATTGAAATCCTACGAGAAAACGGCGCGATGGATTACACCACGGTCATCGTTTCCGGTGCCAGTTCTCCAGCGTCACTTCAATATCTGGCACCCTACTCCGGGACTGCCATGGCAGAGCATTTCATGTTCGGCGGTGGACACGCCTTGGTGGTGTATGATGATCTTTCGAAACAGGCGCAAGCATATCGCGAGCTATCGCTGCTGATGCGTCGACCTCCGGGTCGTGAGGCCTATCCGGGTGACGTCTTCTACTGCCACAGTCGCTTGCTTGAGCGCTCGAGTAAACTTTCGGAGGAGCTCGGTGGGGGATCGCTTACCTCGCTGCCGATCATCGAAACACTTGAAGGAGAAGTCTCCGCCTATATTCCAACCAACGTGATTTCGATTACCGACGGTCAGATTTATTTGCAACCCGATCTATTCTTCGCTGGCCAGCGTCCGGCCATGAATGCCGGTATTTCGGTATCTCGCGTCGGTGGTGCCGCGCAGGTCAAAGCGATGAAAAAGGTAGCCGGTGGTTTGCGGCTCGACCTGGCCGCATTCCGCGAGCTTGAGGCATTCGCTCAGCTCGGTACGGACCTCGATGCCTCGACCCAGTCACAGCTCGATCGCGGTTACCGGATGGTCGAGTTGCTCAAACAAGGGCAATACAAACCGATGCACGTGGTGGATCAGATTTTGAGTATTTATGCCGGTACCCGCGGATACTTGGATGCAATTCCTGTTGAGCAGGTCGCTACCTGGGAGGAAGAATTCCTTCAATTCATCCACGAGCAGAAGCATGACCTCTGGACGAAACTGGATCAGTCCGGCGACTTGGACGACGAGACCGACCAGGCCATCGCGAGTGCGATTGGTGAATTCCAACAGCAATATGACGGAAGACGACGCGACGAAAAAACCAGTTGAGAATCACCGTCACAAAACCAGAACAAAATTCAGCTTTAGGACCATCGCATGGCCAATGCCAGGGCACTCGACAAACGACGTAAATCAATCAAAAACATCCGTAAAATTACACGGACGATGGAGTTGATTGCGACAGCGCGCTTTAAGCAAGCGATGGACCGCGCGAGTGCTGCAACCGCTTATACTGATCGCATCACTGGGTTGGTATCGAATTTATCCAACACCGGGATGGAGCTAAGTCATCCGCTGCTGCAATCGCACGACGAGCAACATTCCGCCATTCAACTGGTGCTGACTTCAAATCGTGGTCTCTGTGGAGGCTATAACGGCAACGTATTGCGAATGGCTGGGGAAAATCGGCAGCTTTTGAGCGAGCAATTTCCCGAACTGCATTTTGAGGTTTCGGGAAAACGTGGTGCCACTTACTTCGAAAATCGCAAAATATCGGTGGCGGAAACTTTTCTGCAATTTGAAGACAAGCCCAAATATGAAGACGTCGAACGCATTGCCGATCGATACCTGGAGTCGTATGCAACAGGTAAGATTGATCGCCTGGATGTCTGCTATACCAAATTTTTAAGTATCGCTCGCCAACAGGCGACCGTGGAAACACTTTTACCGCTCGGCGGATTAACGGAAGATGAGTCGGGATCAGGGGCAGATGATAATGCAGCAACAAGCGGGAGAAGCAGCGGCATCGAATTTTTGCCATCTGCTGAGACAATTCTAGAAGAAATTGTTCCGATGAGTTTTAAGGTCAAGCTCTTCAAATGCTTTCTTGATGCTGCCGTAAGCGAGCAGGTTGCCAGAATGGTAGCAATGAAATCGGCAACCGAAAATGCAGATGAACTGATTCGTGAATTATCAATGACTTACAACCGCGCCCGCCAG
>JAYZMM010000107.1:0-10789 GCA_036153155.1 Planctomycetota bacterium | reverse complement strand
GCGGTCGCCGGGCACGACGGCCCGTTCGCCCGAGTCGAGTTCGGCGAGTGCGGTTTCACGCGTGGAGAAATCGAGACCTGCTTCTTGATCGGCACTGCCATGGCACTGCGTGCACCGCCGTGAGAGGATCGGCCGGATGTCGCGGCCGAAGTCGATCTGCTCGTGTGCGGGGGTTCCGTTCCCGCTGGCCGGTTCCGCACTTTCGGCCGGTGCGGCGGTGATCGCAATCAGCAGCAACCAGTGCGTTACCATGGCAGCGAGTCTCAGCGGGCGAGGGGGCGGGAAACGACACCCAGCAGTCGATGCGATCATCCTAGGGCCACCCAACGCATCGATTACTGCTTGTGTGTTCTGCTGCAATTATAGCAGATAGGGTTAAAAATCGGGAGTTCATTGCCAGCGACTTCGGGGCAAAAAGTATCCCTCCTGATGACTCCCACCACAGTGGGGATCGGTTGTTCTTCAGGCCTTTTTTCGAAAAAACACGTGGCTAAAATTGGCCGCGATGTTTTTCGACCGCGGCTCGAATTTCTTCCTCCTGTGCGCGGAGCGTCCGCCGCATGGTGCTGCGGACCCGCATCCGGGCAAACCAGTGGGCGAACCAGGGGGCGGGCGTGTCGATTTTCATTTCCAGCGTCGTGTTGAATTGCGATGCGTTGCCATCGCCACCGATGTGGGTGGTTACGTTGTAGCCGAGCAGGGGGCCTTCGTTGCGGGCGAGTTTAATCACCGAGTCGATCGTGCCGGGGGTGATCGAGACGTGTTGGGTGAAGGGTGCGGTGCGGGTGCCGATATAGGGATCGTTGATCTGCAGCGTTAAATCTCTGACCTCGCTGCCTGCCCACGATTGAAACGGCGCGAGGATGTTGTTGACGTGCCCTTCGCGATTGCGGGTGTTGATCGAGATCAGTTTGCTATGCTCTCCGGCATTAATAATTTCGCTCGACGCGTTGGTCTGCACTAAAATTTTGCGTAGCGAAACGAAGGGCATATCGATGGTGAAGCTGTGGGAGCGACTCATTTCGACCACATAATGATTGCCGATGGCCGACCAGAGAAAGAGGCCGACGCCGAGTAGTGAGACGGCCACGATGCTGATGACCTTGTGCGAGCGCTTCATCGATCGGCCTCCGAAGGTGGGTGTGGGGTGCGGCGGGGTGGTACCCCTATTTATCGGCACGCGGTGGCGGGAAAGTGGGCTCGATTAGTTGCCGCTCGCAAGAATCGGCAGTGCTAGCACGCTGCGGACTCCGCGGCAGCGGTGTGAGTAACTGTCAATCGCTATCAATCCACGGTAGCCAAAAAGTCACGTTGCGTTGCTCGGGCTCTTCGCGTTAGCCTGAATAAGGTAACCATATGGATGGTGCCAATACGGCAAATTCAAAGACAGCACCGGAGTAACTCCATGCACAAGCGAAACCTGTGGCGACTGCTGATTTGCCTCCCGCTGTTCGGGTGCAGCCCGAGCGGGATCCCGGAAGAGGCGGAAGAACGGGCCATTCTAGAAGCCGAGGCGGAGTATCCCTACCAGATCGGCACCGCCACCCCCTATTACACCGGCGGCCCTCAGCAGGGACGACCCCCCGAAGGACAACTCTGGCCGGGCACCCCGGTCAAGTTGCTCGAAGAGGCGGGCAGCTATTCATTGATCCGCACTGCCGATGGGATCGAAGCCTATATTGAAACGGCGGCCATCGGCCCGCCCGGCATCGGCATCAAATAGTTTCACCCGCCGACTTCTCTGACGATCCGGCGGAGTTTGCCGACCAGAAAGATTAGCAGCGGCAATGTCGGCAAGAGAATCCAGAGCCACACGTCACGGATCCGCGGCTGTGGCGGTGCAATCTCAAGCGGAAACGCAAAACGCATTGCAGCGGTGGCAGGCGCTGCGCCTTCGACCGTGAGGCTCACCTGCCACGTGCCGGAAACCGGCACATCGAGTAGCGCCGCGCGAAACAGACGGTTGGTCGCTGCCGCCCGGTCGAGCGGCATCGTGATGGCATCGACCGTTGCGTCGGACTCACAAACAAGCGTCACCGTTGCCCGATAGTCGTCGGTCACCTCAAGCGACGTTTTGTCCTGCACCAGCAGGCTCAGATCAAGAGGCCCCACCCGCGGAGGCACCGGTTCGGCGAAAACCGTCACTCGCAGCTGTCCCTGCTCGCCGCTGAAGACCACCGCCCCGCCGTCTCCGCAGGCCACTGATGCCATCGACGTGATTGCGGCCGACAATAACCACCACCCGAAACAAGCCGCAATTCGAATCCACAGCATGCCCCGCATTGCGTTAGCCCCCGAGCACCAGTGTGCCGCGCATCTGCATCGGCTGCATCAGAATCCAGACCGCAAAGGCAAAAAGTCCGATCAGCAGCATCGCCCATACGCCCCAGGCGCGGAGTGCCGCAGCGGCCGAGTTTGTCCGTCGCTCGGCAATCCGATAGGCCACAAACAGCGAAAGGCAAAGCCCGCCATCGAGCAGCAGAATTTCCACCGGTAAAATCCAACTGGCCACATCGCCGCAGCACGCACACGCGGCCGCCGCCTCACTCAGCGGAGCAAGATTCCAATCGGCCAGCACACGGTTGCCGGCCGCAAAGATCGTTCCGGCACTGGTCAACAGATGAAACGCATAGTGCGCACACCACAGCGCGAACGCGAGGGGAATAAACGCAGGCAGAAAATCGCGCGCGGTCTCCCAGTTTGTGCAAAACGCTGTGCCCGCCCCGCGGCTCATCGCGCGGGAGACACCGCCCGCCATCCAGAGCCCAACCGCAGGAAACGCGCCAAGGGTGAGCAAGATGCCAACGGCGACAAACATGGGTCGACTGCTGAGTGCAAGTGACTGAAGCAACGACTGCTCCAGCGCAACGACCGGGGCAATCATCCAGGCTGCATTCACAAACGCCGCGCTGCAGAAGACCAGCAGCAGCATGGCCACATCGTTTCGTTGCCAGAAGTGCGCCCTCCCACCAGCCGCATCACGGGGCGGCGCGAGCTGAGCGGTCGGCACGAACGCAAGCAAGCCGACGTTGTCGTGCGGACAGGCCCGCACACAATCGAGACAAAACGTGCAGTCGAGATTGCTCGTCTTCTGCGGTACAAATAGATCGGTCTGGCACCCCGGGCCCTGCGGTCCGCCTCGGATGCAGTCGTGCGTCGTGCATTCCGCACAGACGTGCGCATCGCGCGGGGCGATCTGGAGTGGTGACACAAGCGATGCGGCAAACTGGAACTGACCGATCGGGCAGACGTATTTGCAGAACGCTGCACCGCGGAAAAAACCGTCGATCACAAACGACGCAGCAAAGTAGGTGACCACGATCCAGGCGGTCCACCACGGACTATCCCAAAGGGCGAGGGCCTCGTAGGCCCAGAAAAAAAATGCGAGCAGCCCTGCGGCCAGCCATTTGCTCCGCAGAAAGGTGGGCCACCGATGCGCACCGCCCAACAGCCGCTTGGCCGCCTTTCGCGGTAACGTGAAGGGGCAGGCCATGCAAAAAAAGTTTCCGGCGACGAGCAAACCCAGCACCAGCACACCCCGCCAGTGGATCCAAGGCAGCACGCCGGCCAGATTGATCGGCGAAATCTGCGGGCCCAGCCAGCCGTCGAGCACGATCAGACCGGCCCCGAGCAGCAGCACCGTTTGCAGGGCCCGCCGGGTCGCAGTCTTCTTTAAAATAGCGCCGATCCCGGGTAGGCCGAGCAGATCCCAGCGGCCCGGACTGGCATCTGTGCGAGGCAACACCTCTGCGCGACGCCTCAATGCACTCTTGGTAGGCTTCACTCCTCCCAGGCGTAATTTGTGGTTTGGCAATCCACCGGCCACGGCGGGCTGAGGCGCGTTCCAGATCTCCACGGCCACCAGTGACAGAGCGATGAGATAAACCAGCGATCCGCAGGCCCACATCAGGGCGCCGGCCACCGCCTGGTCATCCAGCGGCATGATCTGCCAGATGCGCGGCACGGTCAGATAATGCGCATAAAGCACCCGATCTGAAAAAGTGAGCAGGGCAGAAAGTGCAGTGCCTTGCAGGCCGGCTAAAAACAAAAACGGCAACACCACCCACCGGTTCGCTCCGTGCGCGTGCGGGTAAGGTGCGATAACGACGTGCCAGAAGCAGAGTGCGGCAAGCAAAAATGTGGCGTGCTCGGCCTCGTGCCAGACCGGCGAAGTCAGGGCCCGGGTATAAAGCGCCGGAAGGTGCCAGATCCAGGTGGCCAGCACAAACAGGAGCCAGGCGATTACCGGATGACGCAGCGTGCGAAACAGCGTCTGTACACCCTCATCGCGGAGTAGCGGCGCGGCGACCATCTGCCTCGCTAATCGTGGCAGGCCCACCAGCAGCGGAAGTTCAGGCCGTGATAACCAGATCAGTGGGGGGGCAATGAACATCAGTAGCAGATGCTGCAGCATATGCATCTGTAGCAAGAGCGGACCGAATGCCTCGAGCGGCGATTGCAGCGCGAGATAGATTGCCGACAACCCACCGACCATGGAGGCCAGCTGCCAGGGGCCGAAATAGCGAACGCCACGTGCCCGCAGCCGCAGCCAGCCACGGGTGTAGATCCCCGCAGTGAGTAGCAGCATTAGCGTGAGCCACACGTCGCATTGCCACGAGGTCCAGAAAGCTTGCCAATCGGCAGACATCGCATTCCTCGAATTTCAGAGAGCCGTTCAGTGCACGCCTCAGTCTACTGTGACGGCTGACGCTTGGCCATTTTTTTCTCACCGTTCATACTGCCCGGCGTCGGCACCACGGCAGGGGGTCGATTTTCGGGCCGGCACGCATGGAGAAAATCAACGAGTGCCGTAATTTGCGCGCCGGTAAGTTGCTTGCCATAAGCCGGCATGTTCCCCCCGCCCTGAACCACTTGCCGCACGAGTGCCGGGCGATCCAGTCGCGAGCCGACATGCGTCAGATCGGGGCCGCGGTGGCCGCCGATTCCATCGAGCGCGTGGCAGTTGCGGCACGCCTTGAGTTGCAGCACTACGGCGCCCTGCATTTCGGTGGGACTCAGCCGTTTGACGATATTGACCGGAACAGCATCGCCGGTCCACGCATTCATGTGGGGTGACCAGGGTTCCTTATAGCCGAGCCAGGTCAGCACCCCGAGGACCAGGAAGATGAACACGACGCTCAGCACCGCCACTGGTCGGCGGAAAGGATGCCGCTCGCCCCGACTGGCAAAGATCGGCACCATGAACAACACACCCACCACAATGATCGGGGCAATCAGAATGATGTAGGTCTCGAGCGAGCGAGGACTGAGCGCCAGGACCGCAAACAGCGAGAGGAAATACCAGTCGGGCACCGGTTCCACCGCTACGTTGGCCGGATCGGGCGACAGCCCGGGTCCATCAGGACCGAAAATGATCGAGATGGCAAGCACAAACAGCAGGGTGAAGCCGATAAAAAAGGCGTCGCGGGCCATCGGTCCGGGGAAGAACGGGTCGCCCTCGCCGTCGGCAATCAGTTTTTCATATTCTTCTTCATAGGTATCCGGATCGACTTCATTTCCCACCTCCGGCGGTTCCGAAATGCCTTTCCGGACCACCAGATACAGGTGTGCACCGAGCGTGGCAAACAGAATGCCGGGAATGATATAGACATGCAAAGCAAAAAATCGGCTCAGGGTCTCTCCGCCCACCATCGGGCCGCCCATCATCAGATCGACCAATTCGGGGCCGATGAAAGGAATGCGACCGATCATCGAAGCGCCGACGCCGAGACCCCAATAGGAATCGGCATCCCAGCGGAGCACCTGCCCAGTGAATGCCATGCCGACGGTGCAGAAAAACAGGATCACTCCAAGCATCCAGGTCAGTTCTCGCGGATATTTATAGGCACCCGCTAAAAAGACCTGGGTCATGTGCAAGACCACTACGATCAACATCATGGTCGCCGACCAGTTATGAATCGCCCGCAGCAACCAACCGAGAGGGACTTGGAAGTTCAGATAGTTCAGGCTCTCAAAGGCTTCACCTGCCGAGGGTACATAGACCATCGAAAGTGCGATTCCGGTCGCTACCTGTAAAAACAACAGGGTCATTGCCGTGCTGCCCAGCACATACATCCAGCCGACCTTACGGCGGAGTGACCGGGGAACCGGATGTCGGACGATGGGCCAGAATGTCTCCCGGAGCACCAGACGATGCTCGAACCACATCACTACATTTTTGATGCCTTGCAGCACGTGTGTCCTTCCCAAGCTATGTTTGTGTCGCGTTCACGCTTGCCGAACCGGGCGATTGAAGCGTCGGATAATGCCCTACCAGGGCCACCAATTGATCGCCCTCGATTTTATATTTCATTTCATAAAGTCCTCGCGGTGCCGGCCCGGCGGCATAGCCGCCATCGGCATAAAACACACTGCCATGGCAGGGACACAAAAACAGGCCCGGCTCGTCAAACCAACTGACCGGACATCCGAGGTGCGTGCAGTGGAGCGAGAAGATTTGAAATTGTTTCTCCTCGCCCTCCGGCAGGTGCCGCACGTAAAGGGCCAGTTCGCCCGTGACTCCATCCCAGGGACCTCGTACCGGATTTTTTACGGTGACCATTTCCGTGGTGCCCGGTTTGAACTGGGAAACTTTACCCAGCGGTACCCACTGGTCTTTCTTTTTCCAGATCACGCTGCCCAAGAGAAAGCCGATCACCGGCAGGCTCATGATGAGGCTCGCCGTACCCAGCACCACCCATGAAATCCAGTCGAACCAGGCCCGCCTGTTTTTTTTGCAACCGCCATCGGCGGCCGATTTTTCTGGTGTTTGCATTTCATTCATCTTCCGGCCCACCGATTAATGCTTTTTCTTCCTGCGACCGCCACGTACCCATCAAGGCCACTACGTTGGCAATGTCGGGACCGGTCAGCGGTCGTTTGAGTGAACTTGCGTTTCCGGACTGCACGAAATCCGGACATCCAAGATCAGGTCTTCCCGTGATCATGATTCGGCGGAGTAACTGATCGCTGACGAGGGCTAAAAAACCACGTTCGTTGAGCGCACCGGCACTTCCGCCGCTTCCCGATTCACCATGACAGCGACTGCATGCAGCAGCGAAGATTGCCTTGCCCGCTGCGGCCACGCCTGATGCCTGTTGCACATAGGGTGGAATGTTTTCCGGCAGGTCACTTGCACCACCCCACCGCTTCCAGATGCCTTGAACGAGAATCGTTCGCTGTTGTTCGGTCAGGCCCCCAACGTGCCCTGCATCAAAGGCCGGCATCAACCCGTCGCTTCGTCCACCAGCCAGGATCGCAAGCATCTGCTCGGGAGTATAGATTGCCAGGAATAGCGGATCGTTGATCGGGGGTGCCGGCCCCAACCGGCCATCATCGCCGTGGCAGCCTGCGCAACTGGTGGCAAAAATTTTCTCGGGGTTCAATTGATAGGCATAGGGACGCTCCCGCTCGCTCTCCAGCGGTTTGCCGGGCATCCAGTCATCAAAAGTGACGCGTTGCTCGTTATCAGAACCGGTTGCCGAGCCGCAACCACTCAGCGGCAGCATCACAGCGGCAGCCGCCACTGCCCAAACAAGGCGTTGCATGGTTGGGTCACGGAGAATCTTGCTCATGATCGAAACCCTCCGACTGGTATTTTTTCGCTGCGGATCACGACGATACCGACCGTAATGCCATATGCGAATTGTGAGGCGAAAAACCAGGTCCAGTCGACATGCTCACTCAGCGGAGGATTCAAAATGCCCATGAATCCATAAATCGCGCCGGTCCAGAGTAGCGGGGCAACAAGTCCACCCCACAGAATCGGTACCCGTGGCATCGTCGGTAGCAAAATACCGAACATCAACCCCACGCCCAGTGAGGTTACTAAAAAAATAATCGTTCCCAAGAATAACGCGAGTAAGTCAAATTGGCCGAGTTGCTCATCAGTCCACGTGCCAATGCTCGGAATGATCATGCCACCCAAAAGATTAACCGGATACCAGATGCCGCGTCCGCTGAAGAGCCCATAGGAAAGTGCCGTGACCGCCATCGCAACGCCACCGATTGCGCCACCCTTGAGACCAGCCGAAACCGGGTGAACTTTATCGGGAATCCGCATCCGGTGACCCGGCATGCCGGGTCGGAGCGGCTCGACCTGAACTTTAGATTGACGAACCGGTTGCGGTCGCGCTCCGAGCGGCAGGAGTTCCTCCCCGGTGCCGGTTGCCAGTATGTAAATCCAACGGATCAGTCCTGCGAAAAATAAAATCAAGCCGACAACAGAAAACATCCAGTTCAATACGAGACCACTGGCCATGCACATCGCGCCAAAGGAAATGACGACCGGCGCTGCGGTCGGTCGGGGCATCTCAATGCCTTCGGTCGGCGTATTTTGCGTATTGTTGTCTTGCATGAACTCAGCGACCGATCAGATAAACCAGAGTGAAAATAAGGATCCATACGCCATCGACAAAGTGCCAGTACCAGGAAACCAACTCCGGTGCCTCGCTCTCCGCTTTCAGGCAACGTGCCGCTTCGACGACCCACAGAATCATCATGACCACGATGCCGATTGAAACGTGGAAGGCGTGAAAACCAATCAACGTGTAAAACGTGCTGCCGAAACTGTTCGTGCTGATCCAGAGTTGCTTTTCGGTCATCAGGCCGTACCATTCGTAGCCCGTGCCCAGGATAAATTCGATGCCCAACAGGATCGTGATCGCAAACCAGACGAGATAGCGGATGTGCGCTCCGCGCTTGCGGGCCTTCAGGGCAAAGTAAATCGTGGCACTGCTGCTGAGCAGACAGACCGAGTTAATCAGCACCAAGCCGAGATCGAGGGTGTTGGCCGGAGTGGGCATCTCGGCTGGATTCGCCCCCGGGGTCTCCGCACCGAGAAAAATAACATAGGTGGTGATCAGGGTGCTGAAGAGGGCGACTTCCGAGCAAAGAAACGCCACGACCCCCGTCTCGAGGGTCGTTAGCCGCGAGGGCTGATGCTGCGGATGCGATTGTTCGTTGGAAAGTGTGCCCGTACTCATCGTTGTCTGCTCAGGATTTATTCATGTTCCCAGTCGGGATCGTCCGGGTGTTTCAAGTCCCAGAGTGGTCTGCGACTACGTACTGTCGGTGTTTTTTCAAAATTGTAAACTGGTGGAGGCGAGGGGATGGTCCATTCCAGCGTCCAGGCGTCCCAGGGATCGTCCCCTGCAACTTTTCCGTGTCGCAATGACCAGATCAGATTGAAAAAGAAAAAGAGGAAGCCGATGCCCATAATTGCTGCGCCGATCGTGGAGAGCTGATTCCAGAGCACCCAGCCCGGTTCGGTGTAGGTGTAAATGCGGCGTGGCATGCCCAAAAGTCCGGAAATATGCATCGGAAAAAAGAGCAGGTTGAAACCGATAAATGTAAATAGGAACTGGAGTACGCCAATCTTTTCGCTCATCACCCGCCCGGTCATTTTGGGATACCAGTAATAGAACCCTGCAAGCAGTGAAAAGAGCGAACCGCCGAAAAGCACGTAATGAAAATGTCCGATCAGGAAATAGCTATCCGAGACCTGCCAGTCAAAGGGCACGACCGCAAGCATGATGCCGGTCAGGCCCCCGATTAAAAACATCGATAGAAACCCGAGCGCAAAGAGCATCGGCGTTTTCAGACGGATACGTCCGCCATACAGCGTGGCAGTCCAGTTGAAAATTTTAATACCCGTTGGAATCGCGATTAGAAAAGTAGAAGCTGCAAAAATCGTATCCACCACGTCACTCAGACCGACCGTGAACATGTGATGCACCCAGACTCCGAGGCTGATAAATGCGATGGCTGCGGTCGCTGCGGCCATCGATGCGTATCCGAAGATAACTTTTCGCGCAAAGACCGGAATCACTTCAGAGGCGATCGCAAAGGCGGGAAGCGCTAGGATGTAAACTTCCGGGTGCCCGAAGAACCAGAAGAGGTGCTGCCAGAGTACGGCCGAGCCTCCGTTCTGCGGATCGAAAAAGTGCGCACCCGCATAGCGGTCAAGCAGCAACATGACTTGCGCTGCAGTGAGTGGCGGAAAAGCGATAATGATCAGCACCGCGTCGATCATGAAGATATAAACAAACAGCGGCAATTTGGTAAGCAGCATGCCGGGCGCACGCATCGTGAAAATGGTTGCCAGAAGATTGACGCCGAACGCAATCGTTCCGGCACCGGTGAGCATCGTGCCGAGAATCCAGTAGTCGGTGGCGTTACCCCGCGCATACGCAGGAGACGTCAGCGGCGCGTAGGCAAACCAGCCGATGTCAGGTGCGTTCTCTGCGCCGTATAATCCCTGGGCGCCGAAATAGGTGAAGTAGAGCAGGCAGCCGCCAAAAAATGAGAGCCAGAAACCGAGTGCGTTCAGGCGTGGAAACGCCACATCGCGGGCCCCGATCATCAGGGGCACCAGGTAATTTGCGAAACCGGAGAGCATCGGCATCAACACAAAAAAGATCATCGTTGTGCCGTGCATCGTGAAAAGCTGATTATAGGTGTCTGGTCCGACAACTTCGAGATTCGGCGCCCAGAGTTGGGCGCGAATCAAAAAGGCCTGCAGTCCACCCAGGATCAGGAAGAACAGACTCATCATGAGGTACATGATGCCTATCTGCTTATGATCAACCGAGGCCACCCAGCCGTGCAGTTTCGTGCTCAGGGGTACTGCTGGCAATTCAGTTGCGGATTCTTTTGCAGGGAAGGAGTCGATGGTGGCCATAATGTATCGGGTAAGCGTTCAGCGATTACTTCAGAGTGAGTAAATAGTCGACAATCGTTTTGACCTCATTATTGGTCAATTTCATATCGGGCATGTTGCACCCGACTT
>JAYZMM010000106.1:0-5904 GCA_036153155.1 Planctomycetota bacterium | reverse complement strand
CTGCTTGTTGATTCTGACGACCGTATGCTCCTCGATGCCCGCTGCTTCAAATGCGCCCTCGGGCAACTCGTCCTCATTGACAACCTGCCGCAATGTCTTGCCTGACATTTCAATAAAATTCATCGCATCCCCCAAGGCTGTGAGCAACATCATCTTTCGCTGACCGTATGTCGCAGTGTAGCAGGAACGGCGAACGAAAACGATGGGGTAGTATGTGCTATGCGTTTTTTTGCGACAGTTGATCGCGCACTGCTTCACAGAGCGTTAATATTTTTTCAACCGATAGTTGTTCCGCCCTTTGATCTGATTGGAGACCCGCGTTGGCGATCGCTGCGTCGACGGCACTTTTTTCCAGGTCCCGTTTCATTGCACTGGCAACCACACTACGGAGGAATTTTCTCCGGTGCAGGAACAGTGCTCGTGTAAAACGATGGAAGAAAAGTAGGTCCGGAATTTCGTCTCTACGTTCTTTTTCGAGAGTGAGTTGAATGATTGCAGATTCGACCTTCGGTCGGGGCCAGAAAACCGATGGTGGCATTACACGGATGCACTCCACGCGGCACTGGCTTTGCACCCACACACTGAGATGGCCATAATGTTTCGTCGAAGGTTTGGCGAGCATCCGCTCGGCGACTTCCTTCTGAATCGTTACGGTGATCGACTGCGGTGGATTTGCACAGCCCAGAAGATTCGAAATTAAAGGGGTGGCAATGTTATATGGAAGATTTGCCACCAATTTGAAATGGCTTGTTGCGTCGTGGGTTGCAATTGCATCGAGCACCTCATTTGATAATTTGTTTTTGTTATGCAGGACATCACATTTGAGCATCGTGATGTTCTTGAAATCCCACAACTCTTCGCTCGCCAGTTGATGAAGGTGCTGATCGATCTCAACGGTGATCACCGAACCTGCTTTCTGGGCAAGCAGCGCGGTCAATGCACCGGTCCCGGTTCCTACCTCAAGCACCAGGTCGGTTTCGTTTAATTCGGCAGCATCGACCAGAAGTTGCTGGAGATTCATGTCGATAAGAAAGTTCTGACCGTGACGACTCGCTGGCTGAAGACCCACTTCGCGAAAGCGGCGTTTCAGAAACGAAATCGTTTGCCGCTGCTGCTGGGGTTCGTTTTCCTCCGGGGTCGACATTATTCTCGCTCTGCCTGGGTCGATTTTTGTACATACTTGGCGAGGATATCAGTTTCAATATTGACCTTACTACCGGGAGACAAATCGCCCAGAGTCGTATGAGACAGGGTGTGGGGAATGAGCTGAACGGTAAAGTGTTCAGACTGAACCTCCACCACTGTAAGGCTAACCCCATCTACTGCGATCTATCCTTTCGAAATCATTTGAGTTGTCAGTTTTCGAGGTACCCTGAAAGAGCAAATCGACCATTCGTCATCATCTTCTCGGAGATGTAATTCGCCGACACCATCAACGTGTCCCGTGACAAAATGTCCTCCCAGAGGATCCCCGACACAGAGTGAGAATTCCAAGTTCACGCGGTCATTCGCCCTCAAATCTCCACAGGTTGTGCGTTGCAACGTTTCAGGGCCTGCCTCAAATGCAAAAGTGTCTTTTGCGATGTCGACTACCGTTAGGCAGCATCCGTTAACCGCCACGCTATCTCCCAGCTTAATCTTCTCGGGGATCGTGATATCCCCAATCAACAGATTTCTTCCCGAACCGATATCTTCCGCACCGTGAATGATGCCTGTGGTTTGTACCAATCCAGTAAACATTGCATTGCTGCCGGGTGTAAAAGGTTTAAAAAATCGGTTCGTCCTGGCGGCGATGACGATAAAACCGTTGCCAGATGTAATGTAGCGGAGGAATCACCACAAAACCGGCTGCCAGAACCGGAATTGCATAGCCGGGAAATACGAGGATCGGTAGCAGACCAAAGATCAGCCCGATCAGGTGGGCAAAACTTTTTTGACCCCTAACAAATTGATTCACAAGGTGCGGGTAGGGAATACGCGAGACCATCAACAGAGAGACCAAGACCGCATACATCGGCAGTACCCACTGTACAAGCTCATCAATTTTCGCGACATCCTCTGATCCGCTACCCGTTGAGCGGAGCATGTAAAATATAAGAGCAAAGCCTGCGATTGCCGCCGCTGCGGCCGGGGTTGGTAGTCCATTAAACCAGCTATGGTCATCTTCCTCGGTTGTCTCCACGTTGAATCGCGCTAACCGGAGGGCTGTACAACAGACGTAAACGGTAGCAATGATCCAGACCCAGTTCCGGTGCTCATAACTAAAGTGCGGACACATCTTGACCATCAAAAAAGCGGGTGCTGCACCGAAGGTAACCAGGTCGCTCAAGCTGTCGAGTTGTGCACCGAAATCGCTGGTTTGATTTGCCAAGCGTGCGACGCGACCGTCCAACGCGTCGAAAAGCATGCCTAGCACGATCAGCCAACCACAGAGCACAATATTCTGAGTCGGGTCCGAGCGGTCGATGATCCAGGGGACCTTGGGGATTTGGCGAAAATTAATCTCGCTTGTGAGAGGCGTCTTGTCCGAGAGTGCAGTCGGCGCGTCAATTCGGGAAGCAACCACGATGGCGTAAAACCCACATACTAGGTTTGCGAGAGTAAGGAGCGTGGGAAAGATGGCAATCGTGCGGATGCGACGCATGGCAGCCTGACTCGGTATTTGTGATTCAGTGGGTGGCGAAAACGGTCTAATTCTTGTCAAGTATAGCAGGCAATGGGTGTCGTGCCTGCCTTCACCTTTTGACCGACTTGCACACGCAATGCGAGATCATCTTCCTGCGGTATCAGAATTTCGGTCCGCGAGCCCAACTTGATCATACCAAATGGATCGCCACGCGCGATTGTTTCACCGGGTCGCAGATCGCAAACGATTCGTCGGGCAAAGAGGCCTGCGATTTGTCGCACGCTATAGCGGCGATAAGGCGCCTTCGTCTCTTGGAGACCGATCCACATACTCTCGTTTTTCAGGGCGCTATCTGGGTTCCGAGCATCAAGAAAGAGTCCCGGTGCATATCGCAATTCAATTACCTGACACTCACACGGCGATCGATTGATATGAACGTTGAAAATGGAGAGAAAAATGCTAACTCGAATTGCGGGGCCACCAATATAGGGCTCGTCATCAAGGTAGGCGATTTCGACAATCTTGCCATCGGCAGGGGCGACAAGGAGATCACTTTTTTCCGGAACACTTCGCCGCGGATCGCGAAAAAATGAGATGATCCAAACAAAGCAAACCAGTGGTGGAATCGCGAGCGGCCAAAGTTCGATATCGATTAGCAGCGGCGCAGCTGCCATTGTTGCAAACAGGCCACCCAGGATTAGCGATTCGGCCAAACCCCATCGAGCCAAGGGAATCTTTTCTCGCCAAGCGAATGGATCATCGGTCTGATTCCACGCGCAGGTGCACTGGTTCCGGCAATATTTGAGATCTCGTGGATCGAGGATAGCATGCGGCGCACCATCAGTTGAACCGGTCCGCAAATTCTCCATCCTGGCGATATATCCTTTGCGAAACGTTTGCAGATACCATCGGCGTATGCGGCCCCAGAATAGCTCAAGGCTGTAACACATCCCGCCACCCGGCTGAATGCTGTGGATATGGTCTGGCAGAGGGACGACCTCAAGCGGCGAAGGAGCATGCTCGGTATTGCGCATCGTAACGCTCGCGGGATAACAGCTATGAAAGAAGCCCCCATCCTACCGGCTCTATCTCGTCATGAGAAGCGATCCGGGGAACCTGTGCCTGCTTCGACGTTGCAGTGACGGTTTCGATACTAGCGGACGGCGGCCTGATCGGGCACAATGCTCGCTCCTCTCGCCTCTGGCGAGGAAGCAGACCGGGGTCAAAATCAGATAGATAATCAAAATACATCAAAATACCAAAATACTTAGAAGCGGAGCGATACCATGAGCACGATCAGTCAGGTGCACGGGCGACAGATTTTGGATAGCCGTGGGAATCCTACGGTCGAAGTAGAGGTCATGCTGCTCGATGGCACGGTCGGTGTGGCAGCTGTACCAAGCGGTGCCAGTACCGGGGTTCACGAAGCGTGGGAGTTGCGTGATGGAGACGAAAGGGTGTATCTGGGAAAGGGTGTGCTGCAGGCGGTTGAAAATATTAACACCACCATCGATGCCGAGTTGACCGGCATGAACGCCGTGGAACAGGCGGCGATCGATGCACGCCTGATCGAACTCGATGGAACAGAGAATAAAAAGAATCTTGGCGCGAATGCCATACTTGGTGTTTCTCTCGCCGTGGCCCATGCGGCTGCGGCGGCGAGTGAATTGCCACTGTACCGTTATCTGGGTGGTGCAGGGGCACGCATCCTGCCCGCGCCGATGATGAATATTGTGAACGGTGGAGAGCATGCCGATAACTCGGTCGATGTCCAAGAATTCATGGTGATGCCTCTCGGTTTTGAAAGGTTCAGTGACGCGCTGCGATGCGGTGTTGAAATCTTCCATCACTTGAAAAAAGTATTAAACAAAAGGGGGCTCTCAACCGCGGTGGGAGATGAGGGAGGTTTTGCTCCGGATTTGCAGAGTAATGCCGAGGCTCTCGATCTGATTTTGGAAGCTATCGAGCAAGCAGGTTATGAGAGCGGGAGTCAAGTGTTTATCGCACTCGATGTCGCCGCAACCGAATTCTATGATGCGGATTCAGGTCACTACACGCTAGAGAATAAGAAGTTTGATGCTGCGGGTATGGTGGATCTGCTCGCCGATTGGGTGGATCGATATCCGATCTGCTCTATTGAAGATGGCTGCAGCGAGGATGACTGGTCGGGCTGGAAGCAGTTGACGGAAAAACTTGGTGACCGTGTTCAATTGGTGGGTGATGATCTATTTGTCACTAATACGCAGCGATTGCAACGCGGGATTGATGAGGGTATCGGAAACAGTATTCTCATCAAAGTAAATCAAATTGGCACGCTCTCTGAGACGATTGAAGCGGTGCAACTTGCCCACCGGGCGCACTACACCGCAATCAGCAGTCACCGCAGTGGAGAGACAGAAGATTCGACGATTGCGGATCTTGCCGTCGCCCTTTCCACGTGTCAGATTAAAACCGGTAGTGGTTCCCGGACGGATCGAATGGCCAAATACAACCAACTGCTGCGGATTGAGGAACAGTTGGGCGACACGGCGGTTTACGGGGGACCCCTGTTTCCTCAATATTAAATATTCGTTGAAACATCGGATTTGCGGCGATGAGTGATTCCCCTGAAAAGTCTCCGCATAAATCAGGCAGCGGATTACATTACCTGATCGCATTCATTTGCTTCGGGATTGTCGTCCTCATGCTTGCTTCGGGGAAGATTAACCGGAGACAGCAGGCGATTGAGCAGCAGTTTCACGGAATTCAACAGATGCAGCGTGGGGCAACCACAGTATCAGATGAGTCCGGCGCTTTGGCAGAAAGTAAGCCGCAAGCGATTACCGTGCGCCCGCTGATGTGGCTCCTGGTCGCACCGCTGATAATGGCTTGGCTGCTTCTTCTTTGGCGAAGATTTCGTAGCGTCCGCAATGCGAGTAATGCCGAATGAGTTGGCTTTTTGAAGATGTGACGCCTGTGTTGGCAGTGGCGGCACTTGTTGAATTTGCATTCATTGTTGCACTATTGCGAAGCGGCGATAAACGAATGCTGTTTGGGATTATAGGCGTCGCGATCGTGTGTGGCGCTTGTGTCGTGATTGAAACCATTGTCGAGACAGAAAACGAACGCGTTGAGAAGGCAATAGAAAAAACGCGTCAAGCGATTCTCACCAATGATTTGCAGCAGGTGCTTCAAACGATCGCACCGGAAAGTGGCAAACTTCAATCTATTGCAGATCGCTATCTTAAGCAGTTTACGGTTCGCGCTATTAAAATCACCGAGGGCCCGCAATTCAGGTT
>JAYZMM010000105.1:0-33347 GCA_036153155.1 Planctomycetota bacterium | reverse complement strand
TAACACTTCGAATAGTGACCGCCATTTACCATCAGGCATTTCGATTATGGAAAAAAAAGCTCCCCTTTTATCCGCACCCAAAAACAGCGCAGAACTTGTAGGTGCAAACGTTGACACAACGGCATCACAGCCACAGGCAGTCGCCTTGCACGATGGTCGCTCCTCGAAATGCACTTCATTTTTCCGACGCCGATTGTTTGGACAATTTTCCAACATTCAACATGGACACCTAACGCTACGGGAGATGGAAACGATCCGCGTCTTTGGTGATCAGAATGCCCCTGGAACGGAAATCATTATTCATAATCCGCGTTGCTATAGACGCTTGGCATTAGGTGGAGCAATTGGTGCGGCTGAAGCCTTCATCGATGGAGACTGGTCCACTCCTGACTTGATTGGCGTGATTCGACTCTTTGCAAAAAATGAAGATTATTTACGACAAATCAATCACGGGTTTGCTCGAATCAAGCAATGGTACTACTGGATCGTGTCACGGTTACACCCAAATTCAAAAAAGGGAAGTCGAAAAAATATCGCCGCACATTACGATTTGGGAAACGAATTCTTCAGCCTCTTTCTTGATTCATCGATGACATATTCTTGCGGTATTTTTGATCGACCGGAGAGTAGCCTCTGGGAAGCATCGATGCAGAAATATCGCGTGATTGCTGACGCGTTGCATCTCTCTTCCGATGATCATGTCATAGAGATCGGCGCCGGATGGGGCGGCTTTGCCTTTTTCGCCGCTGAAAATTATGGCTGTCGAGTCACAACGACCACAATTTCCGCAAAGCAATTTGCTTACGTGAACAATAAGGTCCGGCAGAAAAACTTGTCCGATAAAATCAACGTTGTCTGTAAGGATTATCGAGATCTTGACGGAACCTTCGATAAACTTGTGTCGATCGAAATGATAGAGGCAGTCGGGCACCGATTCTTAAGAACTTTTTTTGAAAAGTGTGCTTCGCTGCTAAAGCCCCAAGGAACAGCCCTTATTCAGGCGATCACCGTACCCGATTCTGATTATTCGCGTTATAGACGCTCAACGGATTTTATTCAGCAATTTATTTTTCCCGGGGGGTGTCTTCCATCATTAGGAGCAATTCGGCAAGCAACAAACTCAGGGGAACTCCGGTTAGTAAATATCACTAATTTCAGCCAGGATTATTTCCGAACACTTATCGAGTGGCGTACAAGATTTCACGAAAACCTCACTGCTATCCGAAACCTCAATGTTGGTGAATCTTTCCTGAGGCTCTGGGACTATTATTTGTGCTACTGTGCGGGTGGTTTTGCGGAAGGAAAGATCCAGGTCGGACACATTGCATTTAAAAAGTCATCCGGCTCCACTTCGTTATAACTCAACAGTTCCCTTGCCTTGCCGATGTGCGGAAGATACTTGAAATGACTCCCGCAATACAAATTATTGTAATTACGATTTTTGCATGCTCCCTCATGGTGCTCTTGTGGTGCATCCAATTGGTTCGAAAAAATGCAGGGATTGTCGACCTTGGTTGGGCGGGTGGAATCGGGGTGAGTGGTATTTTTTGTGCGATCTCATCAGAGGGTGACCTTTCTCGACGTTTCACGGTCGCTCTTCTTATCGGTATCTGGTCATTTCGCCTCACATTTTATCTCTTTCGTCGTATGCAAGGGCATGCTGAAGAAAGTCGTTATGCCACACTGCGACAGAAATGGGGGACATCGGCGAATCGTTGGCTATTTTGTTTTTTTCAAATTCAGGCAGTCGCCGTACTGCTCTTTGTGCTTCCCCTGCTTGTGGCATGCTGGAATCAAGCTCACTTTAGGATCTGGGACATTCTAGGGATTGCAATCTGGGTGATCGGATTCTCGGGAGTTGCAATTGCTGACTCTCAGCTGAATCAGTTCAAGCAAAGTGATAAAAACCGGGGCAAAACATGTAGAGCCGGGCTATGGTACTACACACGGCACCCGAACTACTTCTTTGAATGGGTTCTTTGGTGGTGCTGGCTACCTTTTTCAATCGGTAATTCCTACTGGTGGGTCGCCATTATTTTACCGCTGTTGCTGCTATACACCTTGGTTTACAAAACAGGAATTCCTCCGACTGAGGCGCAAGCCATTGCTAGCCGGGGCGACGATTACCGCAAGTATCAAAAGACGACGAGTGCATTCATTCCATGGTGGCCTAAAAAGGATCTCGTAGAGTGATTGGTATAGATTTGGCCGAGCGTGGTTGGATGCCTGATTTTATTGTCCGTTATGGTATTCGACGCCTGTTGCGCGAACGACTCAAGCAGCAAAACAATCCGAGCGAAAGGGATAAGCATTCTTTTTATGCCAATCGTAAAAATGACCCGATTGCCGTACAGACGGAGGATGCAAATCGCCAGCATTATGAAATGCCTGCCGAAATGTTCAAGTTTATTCTCGGTCCCAGAATGAAATACAGTTGCTGTTTGTATCCGACTGGGAATGAATGCTTAGCTGAGGCTGAAGAGGCAATGCTCGAATTGACCTGCCAACGAGCAGACATTCGTGACGGGATGTCGATTTTGGAACTGGGGTGCGGATGGGGCTCATTGAGCCTCTGGATTGCAGAGCGATTTCCCGAGACAAGCATCGTCGCCGTATCTAATTCTGCGAGTCAAAAAGAATATATTGATGCGCAAGCTCGTAAGAGAGGAATCCAGCAGATTACCGTACTAACCAAAAACCTGACGGAATTCGATATTGAGAAGCAATTTGATCGCGTGATCTCAATTGAGATGTTTGAACACATGCGCAATTATCATCAACTGCTCGAGCGGATTGCCGGATGGCTTAAACCGGATGGGAAGCTATTTGTCCATATTTTTTGCCATCGTTTATTTGCATATCTCTTTGAAACCAATTCCGAACAGGATTGGATGGCAAAATACTTTTTCACTGGTGGGATCATGCCGTCCGAGGATATTTTTTCCTACTTCAGCAATCATCTACGGGTTGCTTCCCAATGGGCCATTGACGGAAATCACTATGCCAAAACATGTGAAGATTGGATCTCGCACCAAGATCTGAACAGTCAACAGGTGTTCAATATCCTTCACCAACACTTGCCAGCTGATTTGGCGAAACTACAGTTCCATCGCTGGCGCATATTTTTTATGGCATGTGCTGAATTGTTCCGATTTTCAAACGGGCGGGAATGGAAGGTTGGTCACTATCTTCTGGAACACGCTCGCTGATTGACGCTCGCCCAGCCTAGGATTTAAATTCGTGCGCGATTTTCCGCAAGACCGCATTCGATGCGGCAATGCTCATGACGTTGATCGAACCGGAGACTATGTTCTCTACTGGATGGTTGCTCACCGTAGGGTCCATTGGAATTTCAGCCTCCAACGGGCACTAGACTGGTCGCGCGAGTTACGAAAACCGCTGCTTGTCGTGGAGCCGCTTAGCTGTGACTACCCTTGGGCTTCAGATCGATTCCATCGGTTCATTCTCGATGGCATGCTCGATAACGATCGCAGATGCCGTAAAAAAAAGATTGAATATCGGGCGTACATAGAGCCGTCACAAGGTGCGGGAGATGGGCTAATCGATGCGCTAGCAAGCCATGCGGCAGTGGTCGTGACAGACGACTATCCGGCGTTTTTTCTAGCTCGGATGTTGCGGCGTGTCACGAGACGTTTGCCCAAAAAATGTGAGTTAATCGATTCCAATGGACTGCTTCCAATGGCGGTAACGGAAAAATGTTTCGTTCGTGCATATGATTTTCGGCGCTTTCTGCAAAAAACATTGCGTCCGCATCTGAACGCTTTACCTGACGCTGACCCCTTGCCGTCTTCGGAAATAACCGGATCTGTGACGCTTGATGGTTCAATCAGCAAGCGGTGGCCAGAACTCACTCGGCCCCCTTCAGAATTCTCTTTCAAAAAATTGCCGATCGATCACTCCGTCCAGCCGGTCACAATCCCGGGTGGCCCGCAATCCGCAGAGGATTGCTTGAAGAGATTTATCGACCACCGATTGAGTGCATACGCGTCGATGCGAAACCTTCCCGAGGAGGATGGTTCCAGCGGCCTCTCACCCTATTTACACTTCGGGCACATAAGTAGTCACTTGGTTTTTGATCGGATCATGCAGCGTGCCTCTTGGGGCATCGATAATTTAGCCGATTCAGCGACCGGGGCTCGAAATGGGTGGTGGGGAGTGGACGAAAACACAGAAGCGATTCTTGATCAACTCATCACTTGGCGTGAATTAGGTTTCAATATGTGTTTTCATCGTGATGACTATGAACGGTATAGCTCATTGCCTGACTGGTCGAAAAAAACATTACAACAACATGCAAATGATCCGAGACCCTATCTTTATGAACAAGATTCGTTTGATGCAGCGGAGACCCACGATCCGTTATGGAACGCCGCACAGAGGCAACTGGCCCAGTCAGGCGAGGTTCACAATTACCTCCGGATGTTGTGGGGCAAGAAGATTCTCGAATGGTCTCCAAGTCCGCAAGAGGCGCTGAAAACGATGATTCATTTAAACAATAAATATGCGGTCGATGGGCGAGACCCTAATTCTTACAGCGGGATTTTTTGGACTCTCGGCCGATACGATCGAGCCTGGGGACCGGAACGTCCCATCTTCGGCAAAGTGCGTTACATGAGTTCTGAAAATACGGCGAGAAAGTACCGGACTAGCGGGTATCTTGAAAAATGGGGCGGGTGAAAAACAATAGGCAATTGTCTTTGCTGAGAATTGAACACAAAACAGAAAGGTGCTGTTATGAGTGACTGGCCGGAAGAAGGAGATAAAGCTCCACAATTCACGTTAGAAGCCAATGATGGTTCAAAGTGGAAACTAAGTGAGTCCAAGGGCAATCCAGTGGTGATTTATTTTTACCCCAAAGACGACACTCCCGGTTGCACGAAAGAGGCATGTGCCTTTCGAGATCAGAAACAGAAATTCAAGAAATTGGGCGTGCAGGTCGTTGGCATTAGCCCGGATAGCCAGGAAGATCACGAAAAATTCCGCAAAAAATATAAGCTAAATTTTCCTTTATTGGTCGACCGAGACCACAAAGTTGCAGAGAAATATGGGGCCTGGCGTGAAAAGAATATGTACGGCAAGAAAACGATGGGAATTGTGCGTAGCACTTTCCTGATCGATGCTAAAGGACGCTTTGCAAAAATATGGCGTCGTGTGCGGGTGGACGGACATGACCAGGAGGTGCTGCAAGCAATTGCAGAAATCGATTCCTAGATCACTTGTTGCCTTCGTCGGTCGCTGCCTCGTCGACATCCTCTTCCGCCTGCTCGGCAATGGCAAAGAGGTGGGTTTTATTGCTGATATAGAGCACATTATCTGCAACGATTGGCGTACTGTAGACCGAGTTTCCCATATTGATCGGACCTGAATCTCCGTATTCATCGACCGAGAGAATCTCTTTTTCTGAAGAAAGTTTGAATATGGTTACATCCCCGTCTTCATCCCCGATGTAAACTTTGTCTTCAACAATCAACGGGGAACCCCAGGCGGCGGCTAACATGTCGTGTGTCCAATGCACTTTGCCTGTTTTGGCATCGAGGCAGTGAAAGAGGCCGCTGAAGTCCGAAATGTAGAGAAGCCCATCCTTGATCGCGACCGTGCCACAACTTCGATGCATCTCTTCTTCCCAATCAATTTCACCATCCTGATTTTGATCCTGCTTGTCATAGTGCCAGACCACCGCAGAGTTGGGATTATCACGGGCGACCTCCCCTTTTTTTGGATCCACCGCTTGCAAACGTCGATGGGGAATCGTTTCATTGGGATTGTCGACGTGATATGCCAGGGTGGGACTTACATCACCACGTTTGGTTGGATCAATGCACCAGAGATGTCCATTGCCTTCGGCATGTTCCGGATCCTGCCCCACCGCAACGTAGACCAGATCATCATAAATGACTGGGGTGGCAATGACATTGTTACGGGTTCCACGTCCGCCGAGTTCCCACTTTGATTCCTTGGGATTGGCATCGAATTTCCAGAGCAATTTAGAATTCCCGTTTCCATCACCTTGCGGATCGAAGCTATAAACCCAACCGTCACCTCCTGCAAAAATCACCTGAGGGACCCCACCCAATACAGCGTAGGCAGGGGAAGACCATTGACCGTGCAAAATATTGATTCCCGGGGAGCTGTCGGTCCAGAGGACTTCACCTGAATTTTTGTCCATCGCAAGAAAGCTTGGTGCATCTGGCGAGGGGAGCAAAATATGTGATTCATCGACGCCATTAGACGTATTCACAAACAAAAGGTCGCCAGCCGACGTTACAGAACAACTGCACATGTTGTGCTGAGAAATTCCTAAGCCTTTCATCATGTCGTAGACCCAGACGACATCTGATTCCTGTTTGTCGGAAGTCGTAATTTGTTTGAAGCCACTCAACTTGGGGCCTATCAGGCGAACTTCGAAGCGATCTCCCTCTCCATTTGCCAGGGGCATAAGAGACCATTTTTTTCCAATTGTTTCTGAAGTAACCCGAACCTTTTCCGGAAGGGACGATCCCGCCTTCGCGAAACCATCTCGAATGACCTCCGGGATCTCTCCGGCGTCGAGCTGCGACACGGCACCTTTTACCGTGTCAGCCGCCGGGTCTGACTTTTTGGTGATATCGAACATTCTGGCCCATCCCGCCGGCACACCGTCATCCTGGTCGTCATAAAAACCTTCAGTGTCTAAACATTTCACTTCACCGCGACTTGTCACAAACCAAAGGCGATCTTGCTCGACGAGTGGTGCACAACAAATTCCCTGCAGTGGCCAGTCATGTACGCGGCCTGTACGCAGCTTTTCGCTTGAATCCTGCCAGAGAAACGAACCGTCCTGCTTATCGAAGGCAAGCAAACAACCGAGATCCACCTTCCCCGGATAGCGGGGCAGCCAACCCCCACTATTATTCGTTCCTACGAATACTTTATCGCCGGCCACAACCGCATTTCCATAAGTCTGAGAGCCTAAGCGGGCGACCCATTTAATATTCTTGGCTGTGTCCGCTTGCCAGACTGCTGGGTTGCCAACAAATTCGCCAGGTGACCAATCCAAGGGGATATTTCTACCTACCGGTGTATTATTCCGCTGACTATCACCACCCCATTGAGTCCATTCTTTCGTTACGGTAGGGCTCGAAGAATTTTCCTCTTCGGTGAGCCCAATACCAGGCATACTGCAAATCAAACCCAGCGCAAAAGCGATCAATTGTTTTTTTCCGTGCATCGAACTGTATTATCCTCTCGGTAAGCAATCACAGATAACTAACGATGTGTTCTCTCTTCCACCCGCCTGACTCCTTTATGAATCATTCGGGTAAACTCGAATATTGTCCAGATATAGTTCCGCATCTTTTGCGTTACCATATAGCCCTGGGCTACCATTCAGATTGGGTGATTCATCGATCGCTTCAATAGTCCAAGCGGTCGGTTCTTCTTGGTCGCGTGGCCAGACTTTACCCCGAAGCAATGCACGCATTTGTCCGTCCTGTTCCTCAGTCGTCACGGAGAACTTCATACGATACCAGACATCAGGACTCCAAGAAAAATCAACGCTTTTGGCCATCCTCATCACAGGGACCCAGGATCGAATCTGCAACTTCTGGTACGCACCCATCAGATCAAGCGTGTAACGCTGTGCGATCAGGCCAATATCCGGCATTTTATTGTCTTTCACATCCCCACGCACATCCGCCTCGACCGTGTAGTCGTGCATATCGGGATGCCCCATCCATGCCCGAGACCGTGCACCCTTGGGAATGGTAGAAACCTTCACCATCGCCTGCTCGCCATCTAGATCGCGGGCCTGATGGCGATAACGTGCACCGACCCAAGTGATCGGAACTGCTTTGTCATTAAAATCAAATACCCAGGGTAAATCGGGAACCAAGCGGATGCGCGCTGTGCCGGTCAGCGAACCCACTTTACCGTGAACGACGCCCGCCTGATGCGCGTTCGTATCCGCAGCAACATAGACACCATCGCCGTCAATTGTTCCGGGCCCATCCACCGTAAACTCGGCAGGAACTTCTCTCAAAAACCTGCCGCGTTCATCAAACAATCGGGCACGGAAATTAATTTTTTCTCCTGGACGAATCAAAGAATCTGCCGGCACGATCTGCAAATGACTGGCTTCACTATCGACGGGGGCCGTTTCTTCGATAGCCTCCGGAGACTCCGAAACAGACTCTGTTGTGTTGGTTTGGCCGGCCACACAATAGAGGTTTTCTGTAGTCGGAATGTAAAGACGCCCATGCGAAACAATCGGGGATCCGTAACTTCCTTCTCCTGCAGGTAGTCGCATTTTGTAAAGCGTTTTTACTCTGTCACCGTCTATTTCCAGCGTGTACCATCGACCGTTTGCCGTGCAAAGATAAAGCTTACCGTCAGCATACAGAGGTGTGGAACGCATTACGGTGCCGAGTTTTTTTCTGAATTTTCGCTCACCCGTGTTTGCATCAAATCCCATCAAGGTCGCGCGATCATCCACCACCACCAGTGTTCCATCAATCAAAAGAGGGGAACTCTTACCGATCATAACTTCCTTTACGCGCCAAACTTCGCCCGACCCAGTTAGATCGATTTCCCCGGCAGAACCCTGTGGACCATCTCGCGCCGGATCAATGCAGACCAGCCCTCCCATCGTCGTATCGTCAATATTCTCCTCACCATGTGCCGCATAGACTTTCTCGTCGATCACCAACGGCGATACATTCAATCCGCGGCGGGAAAATTGATATTTCCAGATCGGCTTACCTGTTCTCGGTTGCAGTGCCCAGACCGCGCCATCGCCCGAGCCAAAAATAAGTGCGGCCTGACCCCCAAGCATTGAAATACTGGGGGTGCTGTAGGTCGTATCGTAGGGCAACAATCGAGTGCCGTTGAACCAAATTAGTTCGCCCGTATTTTTATCGAACGCGAGGAAACGATGCGCCGGTTTTGCCATATCTCCCCAGCCGATCACAATGGCACTGATAATGACAAGATCGTCAAATAGCACCGGAACGTTGGTGCGACCACCATATGTGCTTAAAAGACCGTACTCTTCGTGGAGTGAGTGAGACCAGAGCGTTTCTCCCGTCTCACCGTCAAGACATTGAAACATGCCACACACGCCGAGTGCGTATATATGGCCCGTATCTGGATCGGCAACGCAACTCGACCAGCCGACTCGCGTGTCAGGGACGTCAGAGAGATATACATTGAATTTATTCTCCCAAATCGTTTTTCCGGTCGCCGCATCGACGCAGACAACTTTTTCTCCCTCACGCGATGTGCCCGCTTCACTGCGAACGATCGTATAGAGCTTACCGTTGAGCACCACCGGTGTGGAAATGCTTCCTAAATCCTCTCGCTTCCAGAGTAAATTGCTTTCTGCACCTCCCTTAGGATTCCACCGAGCAGGCAAGCCGGTTTCAATCGACTTTCGATCTTGTGCCGGACCCCGCCAGTTCGGCCAATCCAAAGGGTCGCTGGCCCCCGTATCGCTTGCTGTCCCAAACAGCAGGCCAAGAAAACATAAAGCATATAGAAGCGAGTGATATTTTGCGGAAACACGCGGTACGCAGCAGAAGCGAGACATGGGCAACGGTCGGTGGGTTTAGGGTGGGAGATTTACTTCCTCAAAATATACTGGCGAAGCAGGGTAAACAAGCATAGACAAGCAGGCAAAAGGCTGGGGTCGCCGGTAATTTGGGTGCTTTTGAGCAATTCTTATCCGGTGGCACTGCTGGCAAGGATCGGACACTCAGGCTATTGGCGGCAGGTGCGACCGGTTCGACCTTGACGACCATGCAAGAAAAATCTAAATCATGCCCTTCCATTCAGTTAGCGGCAGTTACAGATACCGATTTCGAAAAAGGGAATGCCACGATGGCGATGAGCAACGATGTTGCGGTAAGCGATGGGTCACAATATTTAGCGGCAGGCACCTACTGCCCTTCCGTTGAAAGCGTTCCCTTATTCGATATCCAACGACAAATGGCGCCGCTACGCGCCGAGATAGACGCCGCTATCTCAAGCGTTTTTGATTCAGGCCAGTTTGTGCTCGGCCCGGAAGTCAAAACATTAGAAGCAAAAATAGCCGCCTTTTGTCAATCATCTTTTTCCGTGGGATGCGCCTCGGGTAGCGACGCTCTACTTTTGGCTTTAATGGCTGCAGATATCGGTGTGGGCGACGAAGTGATTGTGCCGAGCTACACGTTCTTCTCCACTGCAAGTGCCGTGACACGAGTGGGAGCAAAAGTTGTATTCGCTGACATTGAACCAACCACCTTCAATATTGACCCCACAGATGTAGCACGACGCATTACAAAGCAAACAAAAGCAATTATCCCTGTGCATCTTTTCGGACAGTGTGCAGATATGAATACACTTTGCGATATTGCTCGTGGAAATGATCTACTGATGGTTGAAGATGCCGCGCAGGCTATTGGTGCTGAATACCAGGGACGACGGGCCGGGGCTTTGGGTGACATGGGCTGCTTCAGCTTCTACCCAACCAAAAATCTTGGTGGCCCAGGAGATGGTGGCATTCTGACCTGCAGTGATGAACGGTGGTCCGATCGTGTTTCACTGCTGCGAGGGCATGGCATGCGACCGCGTTATTACCATCAGGCAATCGGTGTCAATAGTCGACTCGATAGCCTCCAAGCGGCTGTGCTCAATGTCAAGCTTCCTCACCTCGAGCGGTGGACCGAAATGCGGATCGACAATGCCCGCAAATACGATCAGTTGCTCAAGGCGGCGGGACTTACAGATCACCTAGAATTACCCGCCTCAATAGTCGAGGCTAGGCACGTCTGGAACCAGTATGTGATTCGCGTCCGAGGCGGACAAAGAGATGCACTGCGCAATTATTTGACGGAAGCAAAAGTCGGCACTGAAATCTATTATCCGGTACCTCTGCACCGGCAGGCATGTTTTGCTCACCTTGAATATCAAGTCGGTAGTTTGCCGGAAACAGAAAAAGCTGCAAGCGAAACGCTTGCATTGCCAATTTTTCCTGAGCTCACTGACGAAGAACAGCGGTTTGTCGTGCAAACAATTGCGACCTATTTTGAATCGGCAAGAAGAACCGGCTAAGAAAATACGCTACGTATCTCGCGTTCGGCCGCTCATTTTTTCTAAACGATACTCGAGGTCTTTCTCGACCATTTTTGGTTTCTCTGCACGCCGTCCTGAACGCGCAACAATTACTACTCCCAGCGCAATCAGAAACAAAACGAGCAAATAAGCCAAGAAATAACTCTTTTCATTTTCCGAAACATCCGTTGTCTTGGCTTGTGCAAAAAGTTGTGTGGTTTGAAACGAGTATGCTATTGAAAAAATTACGGTCGCCTTTCTAAAAGCCCTTTTACTCAATTTACTCTTCCAACGACTCAATTTGCGCACGTGCATAATCTTTCCTCTGGCTCAAATCGGGATCCTAGAGATCCTCCATACCTGTAAAATTCGTGACCAAGGCGCGTAGCTTACGCCTCAAAACCGAGTAGCTGAAGAATGCTTTACAGAGTTCGTAATTGTGACTGACCATCCGCTCACGATATTCATTATCTTCCAGAACAAGTCGAACATTGTCCACGACATCACGTGTTAAAAAACCGTCCATTTTGATTACCTCGAAACCACGCGGTTCGATATCGGCTACAAAAATTGAATAGCGGTTAACGAGCACGGGCTTCCGGTAGTAAAAGGCCTCGAGCAGGGCATTCCCAAATCCCTCGTAGAGGCTGGGATAGGTAATAAAGTCGGCAATCGCATAGACATCGCCAAGTGTATATATTTTATGACCATGCTCATCCGTTTTGCGGATCTCTCCGACGCGTGTGTGAATAAATCGCAAGTCGACACCCTGATTGATCGCTAAATCTTTCAGCGCCGTCAGATATTCATCCCCTTCGTCCCCCGATTCATGCGAGACAACCAGTTTGCATTTTGGATTATTTAATTGTGCGACGAGGGATATCGAATGCTCAATACCTTTGCGGGGCACCACACGCGTCGGTTGCAGCAACAAGATATCATCCGCATCTAAGCCAATCTCCGCGCGCATATCCACAGTCCATTCGTCATCCGGGGGAGGTCCGGTTTCAAAATCAAGCACATTCGGGACCAAAATAGAAGACTCTCCGGTCCGCCATGAGAGGTCATGCTGCGCGAAGGAATTAATTGTCACATGCTGAATGGATGGCAGCGAAGGGGGGAATGCCATTCGCAAAATATCTTCCACAGCATTCACAGCGAAGCGACTACGCTCCCAATAAAAGTCATGGTGATGCGCGATAGTAGGAAATCCGGTCTCCGCAATAAAGTGTGTGATTGCAAGACCTAAGGGAATATGCATTGGAATACACAAGGCATTCTGCACGATCATGATTTCGATATCGAATTTTTCGACAAAGTCATACAATGTGCCTTTGAGATATTCGCTCAACTCATAAAGTTTTTTTGTTATTCTGGGGGTGCGCGTGCGAACGCCAAACACTTGTTCATTGATCAGCAAGTTCTCACGGTCATAGAAGTAAGCTTCGGGGACCTCCATGCTGATTGCGGGATCTCGGTCGAGTTTACCGGCGTACCAGTAGCTTACGTTTCTATGATCCCACAAAATCTGCGCCCATTTAGCGCTCTCTAGGGATACGCCATCCGTGCCCGCAAATCGGGTACCTACAAAACCGATATTATGTGCTGCCATACTGCTCTATTCAGCCTGAGATTTTTTCGGTTCTTATTATATTTTCAAAGGAGCCCACTCTGCTGATTCAACCTAATACACAATCAACTAAATCGCTTAAATTTGTCACAACAAGATCAGGAGTAATGTGCGCGACACTAGGGTCTCCTTCACGCAAACGCAAACTGCGCCGATCTGTTGCAACCAGGGCAGTCCGAAAGCCAACCTGGGAGGCGGGCAAGATATCATTACGCATATCGTTACCCACATAAAGTGTTTGACTTGGGATAATCCCTATCTGAGCGAGCGTTTCGGACGCCTGCTGATACATCCAAGGATCGGGCTTTGCCCTGCCGCAACGATATGAATAGTATTGCATTTCTGAAGCAATTTCCAAATCTTCAAGCTGCTTATCCAGCAAAGCGGGGAACAACAGCGGGGTATAAAATTGGGCATTGCTGATTATTCCAAGCGTTAAGTTTGCCGAGCCGAGTTGATCGATACAATCGTTTGCATTTGGCATGGGCCAAACCGGGTTGATTCGAACTTCATACTCGATCGCCCATTGATCAATCAGTCTGTCGTTACCATTTGAAACGACATGTGATTCGCCGAGTACTGACTGCCAAATATCGCGAACGTCAACCTCGGGCCAGGGAATTCCTTCCTTTTTTCTGATTCGATGAACTTTTTGAACTTGCGATCTGAAGGATTCCATCAAGAGCTGGCCACACTGCGGATATGTGTCTTCGTTCTGTCTTTGCATCCCTACAAGCCGTTCCGCGAGAGGAGAGCGTCGGTCATTGAGATCTGCAGGAAATAATTCAAAAAATCTTTTTCCCAGTGCGTCTGCCAACTGATTTTTGGGGGTTTTCTGATGCTGTTCCGCAGCTGGGGTACCGTTTAATCCTGGCAACGGAACCCCGATATCTCCGCTGCAACTGATAAATAGGGTGCCATAAATATCAAAAAAAACTGCCTTAACTTCCTTAAGACAACGCAGCCTTCTTACCATGTCGGTGGGTAATGGCGTTTGCGGCTGGCTAAATTTTTGAACAATGCGCAAGTATGATTGATTCATGACATCGATCGCACGGGGCGGAACCTTTCCAGGTTTAAAAAAGATTCCAAAATAGTTGCACTGCGAGTCAAAGGTATAACTTCTTTGTCGCGTGGCGATCCAAGAAGCTTACAGTAAATGTCTCGCAAATGGACTCCAATTGAAGATGGACCGTAGTGATTTTTCACAGCCTCTCGATTTGCAACAATGCATCGTTGCATGGACGGTTCGGTTTCTTGATGGAATAAACTTTTTTCTAATAACGGATTCAACTCAAGAATTTCGTCAGCTGCACTTCGATGCTTGTGCACGTGTAAAATCAGTTGCTCCTGCATTTCAGGCGTTAAAAATGCAAAGTCTACAACACCACCCGATAACATCTCCACAAGAGATCTTCGCGTAGTTTGCTCAGAATATAGTTCAGGCGCAAACCCTCGGAGCACCTCACCATATGCAGCCGAGATTCCTTCAATCGTTCGATTTTTGTCTACTAGCCGCATCGGAATGCAAAGCGTTTGATAAAGCGACGAAAGATCAATTCCATTCTCCGCAAATTCCGTCGTAACCTCTGGAAGGTTCCGTCCCAACAGTCGCCGACCTCCCAATTGTGACTCCAGAAAAACCATGCCAAAACCTTCGGCCACACTTGTCGTAATGAGTGCGTCGGCCGCCGATAGGTTTTGCTTAAAAGAAAAAGACTCTCCTAATTCAAAGTGACAAGGCAATTGCAAGTTTTCGGCTAACCGTTTCCATCGGTTGTAAGAAGGTTTCTCGGCATTGTTTTTCGGCGCAAGCGTTGTTCCGAACGACGCTCGATTTTTAAATAATGCGCTCCACAATAAAAGTTCTCCGAGATTTTTCCGGCGGATACCCCGAACAGGATAGATCACCAAAGGAACGTCTATCGGGATGCCTCGTTTGTCCTGCATCTCGCTACGAATATTGAGCGGATCTGGCAAATCTTCGGGCGCGACAATCGGATTTGGCAAGGCATGTAATCTCTTATTCGGTATGCCGCTCTTTGAAAGAATCTGTCGGTCCCGCCCATTGAGTACTGCGTAATGAATTTGCGTTGCTTGGGGATAAAGCCGGCAACCGAGTCCGATCGGCGAACTGTCTAACATGGCATTTAAATGCTGATACTGCTCGACACGAAAGTCTTCCGCAAAGTCGTGAATCTGTAATAAAAGCGGGTATCCTTCCTCGGCAATAATCTTTAATGCTCCCGGAAGCGATGCGTTTTTACCAAGAGAATGATTGTGAACATGAATGACTGTGTCTTGGGGAAAAAATTGGCAAGCATCTAGAGCCGTTAGTATTCGGGCGGCAAGGGTCGATGGATCGGTAGACGGCTCTGGTGCCTGGTCATAGCCAAGGCCATCAACGGCACGTGTTGACACCTGCAAATAGGGCGACGTGGGCCATTGCGAACTATATTCTTCTTCGTTCGTTGTGCCGTGAAAAATCGAGACGCGATAAGGATCATCGATACTCAAGACGTTACTTAACGATTGCAATTGGTTTGCAATCACCTGAAAGACTCCTCCCGGTCGAAGGTGGTAATGAAGTATCGCTAAATTCATTTCTGTATATTTATTATCGGGATTTAGAACTTGTGTTTATTGATGCGTGCATTGCTTGTGATAGCACGCTTAAACATATAGCAGTAAACAGTTTTTTGCGCGGACGCTTCCGCAAAATCATTTTCACAAATTCGTTTGCACCTTGACTCTCCCAGATGGATGGTCCATATTCGCAACTGCATTAACGATCTCATTGTGACGATCGTTGTGCTTTATCGAAACCTGACTCTAAGTTCGCGTTTCTGGTCGGAGGTCGTCATGCCCGAAATCGGATCTGCCCCATTGCCAGTCGCTCCCAGGTCAACTCCCTTGTTTCGCTCACGGGTTCTGGTTGAAATTGTTACCCAACTGCTTTCGACGAATGCCGCCTTGAGGGAGGTCCATACGCCACTGGACGAGTTGCTGCAGCAATTTGAAAACCATTTACTTTACGATCTTGGGCACACCTTTTATGAAGAAGCAGTTTTTGAGAATCCGTGGCTAACGCGTGCTACTGAAGCTTTGCGACAGCAGCAGGCTGACGTAGAACGCGCTGTACACCAACTCCGAAGATCTTCACAAATCGGTGATCAGACCGAGCCAGCGACGGAAAGTTTCCGCCAACAGTTTGAAGACTTGATCATTCGTTTTTCCGAGCATGAGGCAAGTATTCAAACGTTTATGCAATCGGTCCACTCAGACTACGCATTTTCGTAGATTGTAATCTCTGATTCCTCAGCTTGATACGCGTGAGGCGTATTTCTTTGCGAGGTGCGAAACTTATCGGGTCTAGTGCGACTGTTTTAATCATGCGATAATGCTTCGCAGTCGCAGCTCTGCAGATCCCCTCCATGGCTTGTGAGATTCGAATGGCGACTCTGTGATTGAATGAAATCTGTCTATTTGTTCCCTCGCGACCTGTGTATTTCGATGTTTTCGGTCAACAAAAAGGTGTTTGTGAATCCCTTACGCCAAATGAAATGATACGTGAAAAGCATAAGAAATCCATTTTCGGTGCGCTTGCAAAAAAGGCGAAACGATGGAAACAACGGGTGCTTCATCGACTCGTTGAAGCGAAATTAATTCACAACACCAGTGATGCGCAATATCGTAAAAAAGTAATTGGCATCTATGCAGGCCATCGAGGTGCATTGCTAGCGAGATCAAGTCGCATTTCTGGTCACTTCCGGAACGGTGAGATTGTCTTTAGAGAGCGACAATTCGATCTGCGAGGGGCTGAAAACATCCTTGATATTGGGAGTGGATCGGGTCCGATTTTATCCCATCTCATTCAGTATGCGGACATCGATACAAAAATTACGGGAATTGATATTTCCAGTGTCATGATTACTAGAGCCCGCAAGCGATTGAACAGTAATCGGCCCCGTTTTGTTTTAGGCGACCTGGCACAACTACCCTTTCGTGATGAGGCCTTTGACTGCATTACCTGCTGCTATGCATTAGAGCATGTGCCTGATACTCGACTAGGAATGGAAGAGATATCACGTGTGTTAAGCCCCGGGGGTCGCGTACTTTTCTTTGTGACTGAAGACACGTTTATCGGGGCCTGGACGAGTCGAATCTGGAAGTGCCGCACCCACAATCGAGTCGAATTTTATAATTTATGTAAATCACTCGAATTTGACATGAACCAAGAATTTTGGTTCACGCGGTTTCACCGTTTACTGCGGGTTGGCGGAATTTGTGTTGAACTCGTCAAGCGACCAACGGCTCCACCCGCTTTTCTGAAATCCGATCCGTCGCCGGATCATACTATCGCGTCAGAAAAAGTGCCGGTTATTTCTTCGCCAAACTAATGATGCAGACTCGGTCGCATCAACTTGTCGACGGAGAAACATCTGACTCTACCAGAACACGTTCGATGGTCTCCAGCAATTGGTCCAGACGGAAAGGTTTATAAAGCACTTCTTTTAAACCTGCTTGCCTTGCCTTCACAATGGAGTGTCCGGGATCGTAACCAAAGCCGGTCATTAAAACGAGTGGTAACGATGCGGTAATCGCCGCCAATTTCTGCATTAACTCGTAACCGTTCATATCGGGAAGGCGAATATCGGCAAGCACAAGATCATAACCACCGAGAGCAGTGATATTTCTGACCATCGATAACGTTTCCACGCCATCATGTGAAGTTTCCACCGCACACTGGTAACGTTCCAATAGAGCATGGGCTGCCACGCGGACATTTTCGTCTGCATCCGCAACTAAGATACGCCGTCCATTTAATAAAGGTCTCGATTCCGTCTGCAAAGACTGAGGGACGGCTTCGCTCGGAGTCATTGCTTGACCCACTTTCTGAATCACTTGTTTGATATCTCGCGCGTTGCGCAGAATGCTCTCAAGGCGAGAAACTACTTCTGGCTCATGCCCGATGTAACGCTCCATCACGTTGACTGTTTCATTCAAAATATCATCGATCGGGAGTGCTACGGCAGTATGAATTGCCTCGACACTCTTAGCAGCAGTGGTCGCCTTCTCTGCCACCAATAACTCCAGGGTGCCTAACGCTGCAGCAACATCGCTGGAGAATCGCTCAAGAAACTGCAGGTCACTTTCATCGAACGCACATAAATCCGGACTTTCTACGTTGAACGTTCCCAGCATCTCATCATGCGAAATCAGGGGAACTGTGATTGAACTCTTTGCATCTCGCGCCCCCAGAAGATAAAGCGGGTCTTCAGATGTGTTCTCACATAGATAACTTTTACCGGTGGCGGCAACAAATCCGGTCACACCATTACCTTGAGGCTGCGCATACAACTCACGGACCGCAGCTTCTTGCTCAATGCCTACCGCCAACAATGGCTCCAACCTTCCCGTTTCTCGGTCAATTAAACGAATCTCCATCACGTCATAGTGCAATAACTCGCCTGTAAAGTGAACAATGTTCGACTTCAAAAGTTCAATCCGTTCATCGACCGACATGTGTTTTAGCTCTTCTGGCTTTAGATCCGCCAATTCCATGCCCGCCTTTTGAATCGCCTCCATTTTCTGCTGCTGATGCATTTTCGTTGTTACGTCACGGACCGTCACAATCAATTGATCAGATTGTTCACCCTCTACAGTGGTTGGCACCGCATGAATATGAAAATATCGATTGTCTGCAGTCCGTAGAGTCGAATTGCTCGGTGTCTGTGAAGAAAACGCTGTGTGCAACGGGCAAAAGTCAGGTCCCAAAATTTCTGGACTTGCCAGCACACCGTAGAAATTTTTACCAACCAAAGCTTCCTGACCACACCACTTCTGCATGCAGGCGTTATGCCAAACAATTTTGTTCTCTGCATCAAGCAGAACAACGCCATCCGGCATACTCTCCAAAACGAGCGAGTTGAATTTGATATCGCTAATTTGAAGAAGACTCGTTTTCGGACTCTCCAAAACGTGAATTACGTCAAACGTGTCCTGTCGAAGGAGATGAACGGCCCGCCACAGGTTTGCCACCGTCACGATTTGAAATTGTTCTTCGAGGGATCGACGCACCGAGTCGTCTTGAGTCTCGAAATCGCCGACAAACAAAAGCTTTGGTTTCTTAGGCAACTTCTGTATCCCTTCGCTCGGCCGTATTATTAAGTTACGAAAGCCGAATAAGCCCTATCCATTGGCATCGGCTTTTGCGTCCAACGCCTTCGGCGGAAGTCTTCACTCAGTAAGATTTTGATTTGATCCATTCCATTTTTTCCCAATGCGGCCAATTTCCGCTGTCGATCAGGGATACCTTTTCGACTTCATGAGGCCACAAAATGTTTCACATATCGTGATCATCCGCACCAACCCTATAATCGCTACAGAATCTTACGGCGGGTATAGTCACACAAGACGCTGAAAAGGGGCAATCGCTAGTCGGAAACTGTGATGAGTTTCCCAATTTCATCCTAATCGTAAGTGCCTAACGCGACAAGGATTCCAACGCGTCAGATCGGTGCTACACAAATTTTTTGCCAACGGACCGATTCATAAAACCCGATAAAGGGGCCGCTTCAGACCTAAAGTTTAAACTGATCGCAAGACGCCTTTTATTTTGACCAAAGATCACGCCGATAAAAAAAGGGAACACCATTCTGTCAAAGGTTTACCAGTAAAATGTTTCGTGCTTCCATTCTGGCCGTCGGTCTTTTTATTTCGCTGATCGGTATTGAATGCCTGTTCGTCGAAACAGCCGTTTTCACAACCGCTGATTTTTCGGACGCCGACCTTTACAACACCGCAGCTGCTCCTTCTAATTTTGTCGTCTCGCCACCCGCTTGGGCTCCCTGGGGACTATTGATCAGCGGATCGGTTGTCATGCTCTACTCATTTACTTTGCCACACCGCGCCTAAATCGATTGAGACATTATTTGGATTTAACGCGGTTTCATCATCGACACTTTCTGAATAGACACTCTCTGAACTCCGTTTCGGTCGCTACTCTATTAGCGCGTCCTTATAGCCAAAATGGTTGACAGCGAAACAATCTCAGTGTAGTAGAGTAGGGTGACGCCCACCTGCCGATCGGAAAAGACAATTATGTCTTCGCACCACTACCAGAAATGTCTGTTGCAATATTGTCGCGGATTATATTCCATCTTAATGGTGTTGCTGCTCAACACCATGGTAACGGCAACGGATACCCCGACACGGCCAAATATCATTTTCATCTTTGCCGACGACCTTGCCTACGACGTGCTTGAAATCACAGGGGGGCAGCAACCGCGTACACCCAACCTAGATAACCTCGCGCAAGCAGGATCAGTTTTCACACATGCCTATAACCAGGGAGGTTGGCATGGCGCAATTTGTGTTGCTAGTCGGAGTATGCTCAACACGGGACGCTTTCTTTGGCATGCGCAAAGGGAAGTCAATCCTCCCACCGATAAAGATCGCAGTGGAAAATTATGGAGTCAGTATTTTCAGGACGCGGGCTATACCACCTTTTTCTCTGGAAAATGGCATCTTCAAGCTGAAGTCACCAACGTGTTTGATATCGTAAAACATGTACGACCGGGAATGCCCGCCGATACGCCAGCAAGTTATGACAGGCCGCGCAAAGACGACCCGTGGAAAGCCTGGGATCCGGCGCAGGGCGGCTATTGGCAAGGCGGGAAACATTGGAGTGAGGTGCTGGCAAACGATGCTTGTGATTTCATCAAAAAAGGAGTTCCGGACAACACACCATTTTTCATGTATCTCGCATTCAATGCCCCGCATGATCCTCGGCAGGCGCCAAAGGCATTTATAGATGCGTATCCGCTAGAGAATATTGCGGTGCCGAAGTCTTTTGTTCCCGAATATCCATACAAAGATGCGATAGGTTGCGATGCGGAATTGCGAGATGAACGATTAGCCCCGTTTCCACGGACGCCACACGCAGTCCAAGTCCATCGACAGGAATATTATGCGATTATTTCACACTTGGATCAGCAAGTCGGTCGGATTCTGGATCTGATTAAAGAGTCACAATATGCTGACAACACACTTATTATTTTTTCTGCCGACCACGGCCTAGCGGTCGGAAATCATGGCCTGCTGGGTAAACAAAATATGTTTGACCACAGCATGCGAGTCCCATTTATTTTAAAAGGACCGGGTATCGAACCGGGGCAACGTTTTTCGACGCCAATCTATTTGCAGGACATTATGCCAACTGCGTTAGAATTCGCCGAGATTGAGGTGCCTGAACACGTACAATTCCGCAGTCTCGTTCCCATCCTGCGAAAGCAACGTGCGGGCAACTATGACGCAATCTATGGCGGATACATGCAAAGCCAAAGAATGATTGTCCAAAACGGCTTTAAATTGGTTCTATATCCAACGATTCGCAAAATTCTTCTGTTTGATCTGCAAACCGACCCGAACGAGTTACACAATCTGGCGACTAATCCGAAACAAAAAAAACGACTGCAACAACTTTTTACAGAATTGTTGAACTTACAGAGAGAGACCGGCGATACGTTGAATCTGCAGGCTCTCTATCCGAGTCTTGCCCGTTACAACTCGGCGATTCGACCCGGATTGTCTCAGTAGACGGCGTCACCATCGAGATGATAAATCGCCCGAATGACCCCGTCGTAATCTTTCCATTCAACGATTTTAAAACCGCCCTCGACTGTCACTGGTCGCACGCTATAACTAGCACTCTTTCCGGCCTGCATCTCCACCATGACGCAATCATAGAGCGCGGCGCCTGGCCCGAAGCAACACTCCAAATTGTCTCGAACTAGAACAAATTGGGTGAGCCCATCTTGCTTGAAACTTGGCAGGATATATCCGCGAATCTTAATCTTTTGTCCGTCGTACTCGGTAATCTTTTTGGTAAGCATTGAGCGATCAAACGGATCGTCTATTTTCATTTCAAACTTGATGTCATCAAATGAAATCGCTTGCGTTTTAGAACTCCTGGACTTTTGTGCTGGTTGAAGCGGTAGCTTGATGGATTCAGTTTGCTGATCGTCGTCTTGAGTTTCTGTTCGCTCGCGCGTATTCAAATCATCTTCGTCTGACGAGGATGCTGGCGAAGAAGACGCCACTGGCACTGCCGACCCCTGATTGCACGATGGCAGCAACAACGCCACTATCACAAAAAGAATATTTTTAGTCCGACCACCTTTGATCATCGTAACTGACCGTCATCCAGGTGATAATAAACCTCGCCACCCGCATCAATCGCCTCGCCCGGATTCTTGACGAGTCTGAATGTGCCGGCAACTTTATGCAGGTAGGGATCAAACTGCAACCGCTCGGGGTCAGCCAGTGTGACCTGGATCCGATCTGTTAATTTCGGATTTCCACCAAAACAGCAGTCTCCTTTATCGCGAACCAATAGAAAGGTTTTGATTCCTTGGCGCTGTTTCCCAGGAAAAACATATCCCTTGATAAAAACCTTCTTCCCATCTAATTCCTCAGCAAGCGGAGGAATTTTTTGTCCGATTTTTCCTTCCTCCGGTTGCAATTGGGAATAAAAAATCCGCTCATATCCATTGGGGACTTCTGTGGCATAAACATACGATGCAACACTCGCGCTCGCCACTAAAAGCACAAAGGAAAGAATCACTCCCGCACTTGCAACACCCCGACCGGTTAGTTCACTCGGGTGTTTGCGGATTTGCAAGATTGCATAAAAACCAAAGAGGATGCCCAAAACGGGAATCACAGACAAATAAAGAGTAAGCAAGGCAAGGGCTGACAAAAACCCAAGTGCAAGGCTCATTACCGCTGCACCCGACAATGCGCGGTAGTCGTCATCACTGGCAGTCGCGTCAATCGCTTCGCCTAACTGGACATCCATACTCATATCGATTTAACTTCAGGCAATAATCTAAACGACCTGTAAATTGATACCATCTACGCGAAATAAAATGCGAAATAAAATTTATGGCTTTGGCGACGATTTCTCGGTCTCTTGTTTCTCTTCTTTCGGCTTCGTAGCGGTGGCAACTTCTGACTTTTTACCACGACTTCCCGTTGCGAATGGGAAAAATGTGGTGGCTCGCCTCACCGCATCTGGATCAATCTTAGCCAGCTCTCCCAATTGTTCTTTGGCCTCCGGAAGGGGGCATGCTCGGAGAAAATTAACAATCGGCACTCGGACCCAGCTAGACTTTTCCCCAGCATCTTTAAACATCTGCACTAGACGATCCATGGAAGCCCAATCTTTCCAGCGGGCTAAATCCGGTATCACCAGATCTGCCAACTCAGGCCGGTCAAGCACAATCTGCAAAGCGGCAATCAGGCGATCACGTGGAATTATGTCGCCTTCCTGTCCCTGAAAGCGGATTGCCATAATTGCCGCATAGGTGTGTACGTATTCAGGATCCCAAAACACACCGCCCCTCAAAAATTCGTCCTCAACCAAATCGATACCTTTTGCACCGGCAAGAGTGAGATAACAAGAGATCAATGAATCGAGACCCTTCAGTTGATTTTCGTCACCCGAAACCAGCATTTCGCGCAGCAAATCCAAATCTTCCGGTTTACCACAAACGCTTAGCATCGTGAAATAAAGACGACGATTAGAGGGTGTGACATCAGGATTTTGAATCCACTTCAAAAGCCTCTCATGGTCGATACTCGCACGAACATCTTTCAGTGCCTGGTAGTCAGCTCTTGCAAATTCATCAAAAGCATCTCCTTGCAAAACCGGATCCTTATCCTCCAGATAATCTTCAAAGAAGATTAGCCTCTCAGCTCCATTCTCGGGAAGCTTCAGCACCTGTTCCACATACGTCTGAGCCCGTTGACTCAACGGCAACGGTGGAACCCATTGCAGGTCTTCCTCTTTTCCGATCCCGCGAAGCAAACACTCTGCACCGAGGGGAGCATCTCCCGTATAAATTGCGACAATCTCATCGCCAAGATCGACTCGCTTGTCTCCTTTATAAATTTTTTTGATTCGAAACGTAGTCTTGTAAGAATCAATAATATCAGCCGCAGGCAGTTCACCCTCACTCGAGTCGGGGCGCTTTGGGCGGGCCACAAGTTCCCCAAGCACTGCCACATCGGCGGCATTGATATCCTCGGTGAAGGTGGTTTTTACGGGGCGACAAAAAGGACAGGCTAAGAGGAGACTGCCACCAACGGATAAAAACAACACCATCGCCAGAATTCGAAAAAAGCAGTGCATTTTCGTTCAACCTCTCGATGTGTTTTCTTGGAGCAACACAATCAAAACGATTGTGGTTGCCGTCGCATCACAAACCAACCTAATAATACCACGAATAGCAGGCCAATGACGAGCGGAATGCCATAGCGCCAGCGGTCCATCTGCTGCCTGATTGGTGCCCGTGTCGTTGCCGGCTGTTTTTCACCAAAAACCACCGGAGCATCAGCGGAAGGCTCTGAATTACCCACCTGTTGGGTCTCTGTCGGTTCGACTTGCGAGACGGTGGCCTTCTGATTATCTACGCCGGATTCTCTTGGCCCCATTGCAAAGGGAAGCGCGAATCGGCGCCCGTTGCGAACCGCAAGGGGATCAAGTGCCTCGAGTTTTGGAATCTGTTTTTTTGCCGACTCGGTGGGACAGGCAAGCAAATAGCGAATCGCCGGTTCCCGCACCCACAACCCGTCTCCCTCCGCATTGATAAACATGGCAACAACTTGATCTACTGCCGACCAGTTTTCCCAACGCGCAAGATCACTCAGAACGCGGGCACCCAACGTGGGTCTTTGTAGCATTCGCAAAAATACATCGCTGATCCGCTCTCGCTCAATGACCGATGCCTCCTGCCCGTGAAACCGTAACGCCGTGATCGCATCACCCGCGCGACGCTCGTAATCGGATCCTTCACGCATGAGAAAGATGTTCTCAATGAGCGGTAAACCCTCCGCGCCGGCAATACTTAAATAGCAGGCAATAATTGCGGGAAGCGATTCGCTCGCCTGCTCCTGCTCTTGTTTTATCTTTGACGCAAGAAAGGGCAATTCCTGTGGTGTGCCGCAGATCGTGAGCAGCGTGTAACAGAGTTTCCTGATATTCGATTCCGTGTCCGGATTGTTGATTTTCGCAATCAATGTGTGCTTATCGAGCACCGGTTTCAACTGCTCAAGCAATTCATAGGGGGCTTTGCCGAATTCGTCGAATGCATCCCGGCGGAGCATAGGATCATCATTCTCTAAATAAGCCATTGCCTCGATCAATCGTTGTGGCTCATCTTCCGGCAAACTCCACATCCGATTTAAATACGCTATCGCTTCGTCCGACATTGCGATCGGGGTTGTCCAGCGGATCACCATGGCAGTCTGATCATCGTTGTCGATCCAATTGCCATGGATTAGATAATGATCACCCGATTTAGCATTCTCGCTGGGGAAAAAAAGCACCTTCACCAACAGACTGTCATCAATTTCGTCGGAACCTTTAAGAATCTCTCGGATCCGAAACGAGGATTTATACGCCTCCGGATCGCTGATCCCCGGACCGACCTCCGGGGTACCGATGTATTCCGCCACAACTGCAAGATCTGCGGCGGCCATTTCATCACAAAGTGTTGGTGAGAGGCTGGCACAAATCGAACACCCCTCTACGACTCCGGGTAAGGCGATGCTGAGACCCATACTAATGAGAGTAGTAACCTGCAAGAGTAATTTCACAAAAGCAGACATACGATTCGTTCCGGGTTCCCACTAGGGAGACTGACTCAATGCCCGAGAGACATCGGTCCGATAAGCGACCAATGCGGGAAGAAAGCCAACGAGGACCGCCAATAGAATTAATGCGGGAATCAAAACTAACTCAGGGGATATACGCCAACCGCCGAAATCCGCTGCAGGTGCTGGTTCTAAAAAGTGAATCATCACCCCGGTGTTGTCCGCGATGACCGATGCGAAAGCACCAATGGCAGAATGCCCGAGAATCACCCCGACTGCGCCGCCAAGGACGGCCAACAGAATTGCTTCGAGCAGAACAATGGTCATCACGGTAACACGCCCGGCACCCAATGCACGCATAATGCCAATTTCTCGACTACGGTCACTCATCGAGTTATACATACTCACCATGACACCAACTCCCGCGACAATCACGACAAGAATTGCGAGAACCAGAAGGATCGTCTGGACATGCCCCACAATTCCCTCAAAGAGTTGCGCAACCTCCCGACTGGGATAAACGGCCTGGGCCACACTGCCTTCATTGACTTTGTTGTGCAATATTTGTGAAAAGACATCATTCTTAAGCAACAATAACACAGCCGTTACCTCGCGTTGATTCTCCGGTAACGGAGCTATTTTTCCTTCTGCATCCGGTTTCCCTGCCGCAGGTGTAGCTGCTGGGGTGGACTGGTCCTTGTCATCGGAAATCTTTGCAGCGAATGACTCCTGCATTTCGCCAAGCAAAGACTCCGCCTGTTTCACTTCGCTTGCAACATCCGGTTCGAGCTTACCGTCGGCAAGCAACTTCGCGAGCATCGTATCGACTCTCTGCAAACGATCCGCCTGCTCTCTGTATTCTTGCGATTCGGCAGACTCCGGTTCGGATTCAACTGGTTTCGCGTGGTCAGCAATCAGATAAAAACCTTCCATATTGACAAACACGGCACGGTCATTGGGTGTGCCGGTCGGCTTTAAAATGCCCACCACATGAAACGCATCTTCCTCATGAACATGTGCATCCTCATCTTCCGCCAATCCGTGTGTAATAGGGAATCGGTCACCGACCGTTAGGCCCGTTTTCTTTGCCGCCACAGCGCCAATCACCGCACCGCGAAAATCATCGACTGCGAAGTTTTTTCCTGCTGAAAATTCGTAAAATTTAGGCTTCCCATCGGCATAGCTGCCATAGCTCAATTTATCGAATAAATCGGGTGTGGTCCCGACAACGCGAAACTCCTGATAACTGTCGCCCAAACAATAGGGGACCGCCACCTCGACTGCCGATGCATATTTCCCTCGTGTCGGTTTGCCCTCCGCATCTTTGTATTCAGTGAACTCTTTATAGAACGAATATGGTACGTTCTCGATCGGTTGACTCAGATGAAACACCGTATTGAGCGTCAATTGCAGCTTTCCACCCTTCGCACCAAGAATAAGATGATAGCCCTGTGCTGCCTCACGGAATGATTGAGCAACCACCCCATACACCACCAAGACAATAATCACCAATGCCGTCCCCAGGGCAATGGAAAGTCCAGTCAACAACGAGGAAAGACTTCGCTGTTGAACGCTCCGCCAGGCAATTTTCCATAAACTCATCGTTCAACTCGCAATCTTTGCCCGCCTAAGGATGTGAAGAAATGATCTAGACAACACTATGCTCGACTTGATTGATGTCCGATAATTCATCGACTCGATCAAATTGTGCGCGAATCTCCGCAGTGTGAGTCACCATCACCAGAGCCACATCTTCTTCGCGACATGTTTCGCGAATCAAATCGACAATCTGTTGTTGGTGTCCGGCATCTACATTTGCAGTTGGTTCGTCTGCCAGAAGCAACTGAGGTTTGTTTGCCAACGCTCGAGCAACTGCCACCCGTTGCTGTTCACCCACCGAAAGTGCCGCAGGGCGGTGTGAAAGGCGATGCTCAAGGCCAACCCGCTTGAGCAACTCGCGCCCGCGATCGACATCGGCAGCGTTACGCGTGAACGCCATGCCTAAAAGGACATTTTCCAGCGCACTAAAACCAGGCAGGAGATTAAATGTTTGAAACACGTAGCCCATTTTGTCGGCACGGAATCGGTCACGGACTGCTTCAGACAGTTGGGTGATATCTCGTCCAGCAATCTCGACGATTCCTGAGTCCGGTTTGGTGATTCCGGCAATCACATGCAGCAGGGTTGTTTTGCCACTCCCGCTCCGACCGACCAGGAGCATCTGCTCCCCCCGATCGACCTGAAATTGCGCAATATCGAGTATCGGCAACCGGGTCCCATCCGGCTCTGAGTAAGCTTTTTGGACATCTTTAAGCAAGAGCATGCTAATTCACCTGAAATACCATTGTTCGCTAAAGTGCCCCCGCGAATCGATGATAACGCTCTGCCGCGAGGCGGCAAGTCCAAAACGCACATCTCTACATTTCCAAGGTGGGATGCGATACCAGATTGCGGGCGATTTTACGTCCTGTCACGCTCAGGGGCACATCGTTCAACTCAGCTGCACAGACCCAGCGATGCGGGGTGCGGTTGCCCTGTTTGCGTCGTGACGATGCAATTGTCGCCTCATAGCAATCGAGGGTGATCTGATAACGAGTCACCGCGTGCTTAAGTGTTTTTATGCGATTTCCAGGCGTCACTGTGTAGCCAGTCAAGTCGCGGACCCCGTCGATAATCTGTGCGGCGATGGCTGATGGCTTCTTTTGATCCAACCGTATCCTGGGAAAATCCCAGAGGCCCGACCATCGTTCGTCCGGTCCGCACTGGCGAATCAAAAATCGTTGCTTGCGACAAATTAAAACCAATGCTTCACGAATTTTTTCGATCGCTTCCCGAGGCCGCATCACCGGAATATCCGCGGTGAGGTTTTTTTGGCGAGCCAGACAAAGATCCGCCACAGGGCAGTCTTCACATCGAGGAGATTTCGGGGTGCAAATGAGGCTTCCTAATTCCATCAGAGCTTGATTGAATTGTCCGACGTGTTTTCTAGGTATCAGACTCTCTGATAGAGACCAGAGTGTTTCCTGAGATTTTGACGAGGAAACCTCAGACCGAAGCGCCGCCAATCGCGCCAGCAAGCGGATAGTATTCGCCTCCAAAATAGGCTCCGTCTGATCGAAGGCAAAAGATAAAATAGCGGCTGCCGTATATCGCCCGATGCCCGGAAGTCGCTGCAGTTCTTTCCGTGAAGTCGGTAAGACGCCTCCAAGTTCTGTTTGGACTTGTTTGGCCGCCGCATGGAGCTGTCTTCCGCGTCGATAGTAGCCCAGCCCTTCCCAAAGTTGCAAAACTTCCGCTTCCTTTGCTTCTGCTAAATCGCTGAGCTGCGGAAATCGGTTGCAAAACCGCTCATAGTAGGGAATCACCGTTTTAACCTGGGTTTGCTGAAGCATGATTTCGCTGACCCAGATTCGATACGGATCTTGTGTCCGTCGCCAAGGTAAGTCTCGAGCTTGGCGGGCATACCATGCTTTGAGCCGACGTCTGAATGTTTGCCGCCACGAAGCGGTCAGAAAGGATTGCATCGGTGCATGTCTCACTCAGAAAACCGTCATAGACCAGGAGAACCTCTCCTACGGATTCCCCGATCAAAGGGGTCATTTTACACGTTTTTTAAGCCCACAAGCCGGACCGGTCGCATTTTTACGTTGCCTGCTACTCCGCACATTCCCCGGCCTATCCCACTTGAAAAGATTCTCAATTCGCTCATCATGGACGGTCTTACAGAAAACCTCCACGGGTGATTGATTTCCGGCAAGCGATGCGGTGATCACCCAGCAATTCGGTATTTCCGGATTGTGATTTTTTTCAAACAAAGGAGACATCGTTATGGCGCGTTATCGAGACGCAAAAGGTAAAATCAATCGCCGCTTGGGTGCGCAGATCTACGAAAGTGGAGGCGCAGTTCGAGCCTTTGATCGACGCCCCGAGCCGCCGGGGATGCACACTCGACCCCGCAAGCTGTCGACCTATGGTCAAGGTCTGGTTGAAAAGCAGAAAATCAAGCACTTCTACGGCATCGGCGAGCGACAACTACGACGTTACTTCGCAAGCCTCTCGCGGAAACCGGGGCGAACTGGGGAACTCTTGTTATCATTTCTCGAGTGTCGTCTCGACAATGTGGTTCGCAAAGCGTGTTTAACCCGCACACGACCACAAGCCCGACAGGGAATCGTACATGGACATTTTCTCGTCAATGGAAGGCGAACGAATAAACCTTCTTATCACGTTCGCCCCGGTGATGTGATCCAAGTGCGAAACCGTAAAAATATATTGCAGTTATATCACCACATGGAAAACGAGTCGGAAGGCGAGCCATGTGACTGGTTGACCGTCGATACGGAAACTTTGCGGATTACAGTACAGCAACAACCGGGCCGCGCAGACATTAGTCTACCGGTAGATGAAAACCTGGTGGTCGAATTCATGTCCCGCTAAGCGACCCGTTTGGGGCGAGGCGACAGAATACCCGATCAGAGCTGTACTCCGACGCGGCGTGCCCGCTGCCGGAGCGCCTGTTCGAAATAAGGGTAGGCCCAATCCGCCTGGTCGCACGCCCAGACAAAGGTCCCTTGCACCATTTCTAGCGAAAGGGTCCTGCGGGCTACATGAGCGACCACCTTATCGAGAAAGGCTTCCTGTGCTGGAGAGGCCGGCAAAAGACCCACCGTCAATTGGGCGCGAAGTTCCGCAAGCTTGCGGACCGATCGAGATTGCTGCGCATCGCCTGCCGCCTGCTGGAGTTGGGATTGATCGACCACAAACCCGAGCGCGATTAATAGAAGACACCAAACAAGCAATGCACGAGACGATCTGGCAAACATGCGGCGGATCAATGGTTTCCGTGAAATCGATGATGGTTTATGCAGTGATATCATTGGTCCCTTGCACGAATCTTTACAGACTTGGCTTGTAGGAAATGGCCACTCTTTGAACAAGGGCAGTTCGATGACAGGGACCACATCCACTACCTTTCCTGGCATTTGCTTGCGGTTAAGATACAGGGCGATCGTGGAACAGAAAACGACTTATGCAAACGCCACATCCGCTCCTTGCGCTCCTTGCGCTCCTTAATCAAACACGGAATCCTTCTATGACCGACTCGCTTTTATCATCGCCTCGACCAATCAGGCAGTTCAGGGCACTACTACTGACAGCAGTCCTATCAGCAGTCTTATCATCGAATATTGGATGGTTCAGTCTTGTTCTTGCCGCGGACGCCGGCGACATCCAAACACCTGCGAATGAAACGCCTAATGTCATTTTAATTTTCATCGATGATCTGGGGTATGGCGATGTAGGCTTCAACGGTGCGAGTGGTCCGCGGACACCGCATCTTGATGAAATGGCCCGCAACGGTATGCGGTTTACCGATTTTTACGTGGGCTGTCCGGTTTGTTCCGGATCGCGCACCGCGCTAATGACCGGTACACACTACCAACGACTCAACATGGATGCGGTACTGTTTCCGCACAGTAAACAGGGACTTCATCCGGATGAAGTGACGATTGCAGAAATGCTACGAGCGATCGGCTATCGCACCACTTGCATCGGAAAATGGCATCTGGGGCATTTACCTCCCTGCTTACCCACGATGCAAGGATTCGATTCGTATTACGGCATTCCATATAGCAATGACATGTGGATTGACCCTGCGAACAAACTTTCCGAGGAGATTGTTCTCCGAGAAGGAGTCACGCGAGACCAGTTGAAAAAGGGACAAAAACATATGAACTGGGTCCCGTTAATGCGTGATGAAGAAATCATTGAATATCCGGCAGATCAGGCAACACTCACGAAGCGGTATACCGAAGAGGCCGTGCGGTTTATTGATGCAGCAAAGGAGGGGCCCTTTTTTCTTTATTTGCCGCATACCATGGTGCATCTACCCTTGGCTGTTTCGAAAGAATTTGCAGGACGTACTGATCGGTTGATCTGGGATGCGATCGAGGAGGTTGACTGGTCAGTGGGTCAGATCACCAAAGCCGTTCACCGTGCTGGATTGGATGCAAAAACATTGATCATTTTCACCAGCGACAACGGAGCCGCGGTCGGTTCCTCACTGCCGCTGCGATCTCGGAAGGGAAGCGTGTATGACGGTGGTATTCGTGAACCGACCGTCATGCAATGGAAAGGAAAAATTCCTGCGGGAAGTATTTGCCGCGAGGTGGTAGCGAGCGTTGATATTCTGCCGACACTCGCCTTTCTTGCGGGGGCAAAACTGCCAAGCCAACCAATTGATGGACACAACATCTGGCCTCTACTGGAAGGCAAGTCCGGCGCTAAAAGTCCACACGATACATACTGTCTGCTGCATGGACCGGGTACGGTACGTAGTGGAAAATGGAAATACTATCCGTGGCAAGAAGGAACGCGGCATGAGGATCGACCGCGAAAAGTAAAGCAGTTGTCGAAACATCCAGTCCAACTGTACGACACGGTTGCCGACATTGGCGAAACAACCAATCTTGCGACACAATATCCCGAGGTAGTCGAACGATTACAAACGGCATTTGAAAAACATCAAGCCGATTTAAAAGAAAATCAGAGACCCGCTGTCGACCTTCAACGACCACCAGAAAGTCTCTCGCCATCGCGGCCCCGATAAAGCGTGACACCGATCATTGTTGATCGTTCCAGATGGGCCAATAGCGTCCGCCCTCCACCTCGATTCGACAGGGAGTGGTTTGGAATACCTTGGAGAGCAATTTGGTGTTTACCATTTTTTTTGTCAGGCCACTGCATGCAATCTTCCCTTGATTCAGAACCAAAGTGTGCTCCATCGGTGGAAGAATTTCTTCCACATGGTGGGTGACAAATACAACACGGGGAGATTGTGGGTCGGTCATCCAGACATGTAAGTCTTCCAGTAGTCGTTCACGTCCCCCAGGATCTAGTCCGGCGCATGGCTCATCGAGCAGAATCAGCAGGGGATCGGCCATGCGAGCCCTCGCAATCAAAATCCGTTGTTGTTCCCCTTGCGAAAGATGACCAAAGTGGCGATTTTGAACCGGTGTCATTCCCAATTTTTCAATTTGCGCGGCAGCCCGTTCGCGATCTTCTGCAGTGAGTTGAGTGCGAGTTGTGGCGCGAAGTCCCCACTGGGCAAAACGTCCGCTGAGTACCGTGTCCATTGCCGGCTCATGTGGCGGGACCAACTTCGCAAGATGGTGGGCGACCCAACCGATACTTTGCCGCAATATCCTCAAGTCGCTGCAGGCTCGGCCACATCGCCAGATACTCCCACCGGCATTCGGCCAGAGGAATCCGGTCGCCAACCGTAGCAGGGTTGTCTTTCCACTGCCATTCGGACCCAGCAGAGCCCAATGTTCATCGCTGCGAAGTGTCCAGCTCACACGATCCAGAATTTTACATCCCGACACCTCATAAGACACCTCTCTAAATTCAAGCAATGGTTTAGAGGGCATCGAACGCTTTCATTTTACGGCAATCCATGGGATTGCTATTGTTGTACAGCTTCCGGCAGTTGAATCTCTTGAATCGGACGCTTGGGGTCGAGATGCACGTTAAGCTCTTGTTGGCCCACGGGCGCGGAGCAAATGCCGCGCGTTGGAACGTCTCCACCGGCGACCCATACAATGCCGGCTAAAACTGCATCACGCTGCTGATCGTGTGCCCAGTTACGGTGCCAGTGACCTCCCGTAAATCCAATGCCGCGTCCACCATCAGGTCGCTCTAAACCCCACATCAGAGTCTCTTTTTTTCCATCCGCAGCCTGGATGTGAGGGTATGGGACCGGTGGATAACCATTCTTTGAGCGAGCTTGCTTGTCCGGCACGGCCTGTAGAAGCGGCGTGACAGCAGTATCTTTCGGAAAACGGATTGAAAAGTACCACTCGTCATTAATATCTGCCGTTGTTTGAGACCGCGTGACGGGATGCTCTGCATTCGGTTCGATGCGGGCAATCCAATGAGGATTGGTCGAGTAACCAGATTCGTAAAATCCGCCGAT
>JAYZMM010000104.1:0-11740 GCA_036153155.1 Planctomycetota bacterium | reverse complement strand
TGCCGCTGTATCAAAACAACGAGCGTCTGACGATGTTGCTGAGATCGAGATCATCAAGAAACCGAAGATCAAAATCTTTGGTCGTGCCATGCTTGACTATTGGGCGTTTCCCTCAGATTCACCGCTGGTGAATTGGGTGGGACAACCTGACACGCAAATACCCTTTTCCAACACGAACCCAAAACCTTTTATCGGCTTTCGCCGTTTGCGACTCGGTGCCAAGGGACAGGCTTTTGAAAACATGGAATACAAACTCCAAATGGAGTTTGCCCAACCGGATGCAGTCACTTTCAAAGATGCCTATCTCGGTTGGTTGAATCTTCCCTGGAACGACAAAATTCTCATTGGCAATCAGAAGCGTCCCTATGGACTCGCACACTTAGACAGTAGTCGTTACATGGTCTTTATGGAGCGGCCTTATGTGGTCGATGCCTTCAACAACGATGCTCGACGATTGGGTGTGGAGGCATACGGCTATTCGGATGACGAACGCTGGAACTGGCGGTACGGCGGATTTGACATGCGAAATCTGGCAAAGGTCGGCCGCATCTATAACAACCAATTCGAACCGGAAGTCGCCGGACGTATTGCCAACACGATCTGGTATGACGAAATGTCAGATGGCCGCGGCTATGCTCACTGGGCGCTTTCAGGCGCGGCTTGTTTTCCCAATGGCGGTCCCACAGCGCGATTCAGAACGCGACCTGAGGCTTATTCACAAACGGCTTGGTTCGATACGGGCCAGATCACCAACGGAGAGTCCTACCAACTTGGCGGCGTGGAAGGGGTGATCAATGTGAATCAATTGTCGGTGGTGGGCGAATATATGGGAGTCACCATGCAGCGCACCGGTGATACGAATCTGAATTTCCACGGCGGTTATGTATATGTTGCTTATTGGCTCACGGACGACTATTCACCGTGGAAGCGTCAACGCGGTGTGCTGGGCCGCACCAAGCCAAACGAAAATTTCTTTATCGTGCAGACCGATGAAGGTCGCCGACGCGGTTGGGGTGCATGGCAGATTGCCGGACGTTTTTCTCGGGGCGATTTCAGCGACCAGGGTATCGATGGTGGTGTCGGTCAGAGCTTCAGTTTTGCTCTCAACTGGTGGTGGAATCCTTATGCCCGTATGCAGTTCAATTATATTAACGGCGCGATAAGCCAACGAAATACAAACAATAGCGGCGGTGGACCTGGTGGTAATCAAATTGCAAATAACGTTCCTACGAGCGGAAACTACAACTGCTTTGGAACGCAGTTCATGATCGACTGGTAAACCGCAAAATAGCCTTTCAAAAGAGCAAGCAATGGACATCAAAACGTATTTCGCAATGCCCCTTTCACACCCGCAAATAACGCGTATTGCTTGTTTGGCGGCAATCTGGATTGCCGGCGTTTCCTCACTGAACGCCCAGACCACACGCCAGGAAACGATAGCCACTGCCGCGTATGAAACACCCTGTGACTGCCCTGGTGGGGCTCCCGATTGCTGCCCGAAATGCAATCTTGAAATTAAAAAAGAAGCGGTTAAAAAACATTTTTACCGGGTTGAATGCAAAACGATCTGCATCCCCCGGGTGACCTGTCCATGGGAAAAGCCATCTCAAAAAGGTTGCAACGGCAGTTGTGATTCGGGTGACTGCCAATGTCCCGTGCCCTGCAAAGGGGCACGGATCCGCAAAGTAAAGGTGATGCGGAAGTTTGAGTACGAATGTGAAAAATGCAAATATAAATGGACACCCACGTGCCTTACGAGTGATTGCACGAGCCCCTCAGGTCAGCCTGACTCAACGGCCGGTGAGAAATTTGCTCCGCCCGTTCCGACGATAACAGATCGTGCCGCCCGGCTACTGAACGTCTTCGACGCGATTCCACTCTGGAAATAGAGCCGTCGTTGTTCAAAAATAGGGCAAAATCTTTTGCGGATGCCCCTCTGCCCTCTGCACGCGCATGGCATTTATAGTAGAAGAACGGGGTGCAGATCCAAACAGACCGCAGGCGACCCATGCCCAAAGGAAATACAACGCGGTGGAACTTTCGCGTGCTGCTCGGGCAGGGTGTGTTACTTGACGTCAGTCAAACGCTCTCCAGTCCCCGCTTGGTATTGCCCTTTCTTTATATCTCGTTCGGTGCGCCCGCTATTTTTGCCGGACTCCTGATCCCCATCGTGCAAATCTCACGAATGATCGGACAAATCGTATCTGCGCCATTTATTTCGGCTGCCGAGATTTGCAAATGGTATATGAGCCTGGGAATCTTGACCGCATCGACAGCTCTGGTTGTGGTCGCCTTGACCGCGGATACGGCTGAGGATGCAAGACAATTTGTGATTCTTTCGATCATCTTCCTTAGCGTCGCCGCCATCATTGGTCTTGGCCAAGGATTAAGTCGCCTCGCATTCCAAAATATGCTCGGCTACGTCGTGCCACGTAAATTGCGGCGAAGCCTACTGTTCTCACAGACTGGTCTGAGTGGACTGCTGGCAATCATTCTGGCCTGGGCAAGCCAAAAATTATATTTCAATGAAGCGGACGAAGAACATCTGGCTCTTTTGTGGGTAGGAATTGCCGTCGCCATTTTTTCAGGCATTTTGAGCATGATGGTGAGGGAGTCCGCAGTCGCTGAAAAAAAACAGCGGGGAGCAAACAGTGAAGATCGGCAAGGCATCCTGGCCACGCTTCGCGAGGGAATCAATCACGTGAAGACGGTCGATTGGTTTCGACAGTTTGTTGTCGCACGGATTCTTTTCCTCTCCATCGAATTAGCGATGCCATTTTATGCGATTATCGCGGCGCAAGAGCACGAAAAAACGGAGGATGCGCTTGGTGGCTTTGTGATTTCAACCAGTTTGGGGCTGATGATCGGGGGCTTTTTTTGGCAGCGGTTATCACCGTGGCCACTACGGCGGATCATGAGTCTGGGAGGCATGATCGCCCTGGCCGCAGCTTTAGTCGCCTTGCTCAGTCATTACGGCAACCCAAAGAGCCACTGGTTTTATTACGATATCGTGTTCTTTTTGATCGCGCTTGCCGATCAAGGCATCGCATCGACACGAAAGATCTATGTTGCCACCCTGGCAAGTGCGGAAACTCGGCCCTATTACATTGCCGTCAGCGATACGCTTGTAGGCGGCGTGGCCGTGCTGTTTGCATTTGCCCTCGGAATCCTTGCCCACTTTCAGCACGCCCTGTGGCCGATTCTTGTGCTGGCGGGACTCAATGGTTTAGCCGCCACCTACGCGATGCGGTTAAAACCAGTCCCTGCTGACGCGGACTAAGGTGACCTGTCTTGCAACGTTGTGAGCACGACGACCCCATCCGACAGTATCGGCTTGGATTATTGCAACGACTCGGCAAATCGATCAAAAAGATAGTCGCTGTCGTGCGGACCTGCCGAGGCCTCCGGATGGTACTGCACGCTGAATGCCGGCAGCTCGCGATGCCGCACGCCCTCGATCGTGCCATCGTTGAGGTTCCGATGCGTCACCTCAAGCTCGGCCGGAAGCGTGTCTTCGGAGACTGCGAAACCGTGATTTTGTGAGGTAATCTCCACACGAGATGTCCCCAGATTCTGCACCGGTTGATTGGCACCCCGATGCCCGAACTTCAGCTTGAATGTTTCAGCGCCACAGGCAAGAGACAGTAACTGATGCCCGAGGCAGATACCAAAGATCGGTTTTTCGCCCAACAACTCGGCAATCGTCTGCACCGGCCCGGTCAACGGCTCCGGATCTCCAGGGCCATTGGAGAGAAATATACCGTCCGGTTTTTCTGCAAGAATTTGCTCCTTCGATGAGGATCCGGGCAGCACCGTCACGCGAAATCCGCGACTGGCCAGATGTCGGGGAATATTCCACTTCATGCCGAAGTCGAGTGCTACGATATGTCCGCTCGAGACATGGGCTGAGTCATCAGCCCCGGGCAGCGTCGCCCAATCGCTTAGAAGTTGATCCCAGTGGACAGGTTCTGCAGGCATTACTTCCTGCACCAGGTCCCGACCCACCAGACCGGGACTTGCCTTCGCTTTGGCCACCAGACTCTGATCGTCTAGATCGATGGTCGAAAGCACCCCTTTCATCGCACCTTCCTGGCGAATCCGCCGTACAAGCGCCCGCGTATCAATTCCCTCAATTGCAACTACGCCCCATTTTTCCAGATAGGCCGAAAGATCGCCGGCGGCCCTGAAATTGCTGTGCATCAAACTATTTTCGCGAACAATAAAACCGGCCAGATGCGGTCGCTCACTTTCCCGGTCTTCTTCATTAACGCCATAGTTTCCGATCAACGGATAGGTCATTGTGACAATCTGACCACGGTAACTCGGATCGGTCAGAATTTCCTGATATCCGGTCATCGAAGTGTTAAAACAGACCTCTCCGTCCACCTCGCCCGCAGCACCGAACGCGGTTCCTTCAAAGACGGTCCCATCCTCAAGGGCAAGTTTTGCTTTCTGACTTTCCAACACCTTCACCCCGCATCAAGTCCCAGAAACGGTTAAGAGCAATGTCAAACCGTGCGGCTTATACCGCCCGTGTTCATGCTTTTTGTCCTTCTTCGTTGATTTTTCGCCCAGCTTTTAGCGCCGAGTAAAGTTCTAGCATCGATAGCACCGATAGATGCATTACGGCTGTGGGTCTCCGAACTTCCGTAATGGAATCTCGGACAGCCAATTGGAGAGTTCCTGTCCCGGCGAGCAGGAACTCTCTTTTTTTATCCCTTTTTGGTCCCCCTGGTGCCACTCGCGTCTTGGGTGCCAGGCCACCAGCGGCCCCAGCGCCCTCAGCGCAAAAACCGGGCCCAGTATACGGCCTTTAACCGACATTCCTAGGCCCATCACCCTGCTCCGGATTTTATCCGGCCCGCAAACCGCGATCGACCTGCTCCTGATCGCGGAGATATACGGCTAAAACGGAATCAAACATTTCGCTGCGAATCTTCCAGGCGGGACTTTCATCGGTGTATGCATTTCCATGCTCGATCAGAAGGCGATACATAAACTTGAAAAGATGCCTCGGCACGCGTAGATCGCGAAACGCCTTCACCAGTCGGGCTTCACTCATGCCCTCCTCAAACCAATCGCGGAGCATCGGCTGGGAGTCCTCTCGTGCACATGCACGCACGCGGGCAGACGCCACGTCGTAGAGTGCTTCCCACGTCCATTCCAGCGAGGGAATCATATTTTGCTTATCTAGCCTGGCACGCTGAAAGAAATCTCGTTCCTCGCGATCAAGAAAATCTTCTAATTCGATCGGCAACAACAATTTAAAACCGATGCCCGGGTGCTTCAGCAATTTGTTGTCGAGCAAGGGCCAAAGAAAGGCCTTCATCAGATCGGCCCGACCATTAATCAGGTGCGGTTCGTCGATCCGATCTACGAGAATTACGATGCCGGGCACCTGCAGGCTCTGCAACACGCCCTGTAGTTTTCGCAACAGTTCAAAGCGATCATCCGTACGATCTTTATTCGGCAGGGGCTGGCCCTCGAACTCTGATGCCGAGAAATGGAGTAGCAACTGGCCGAGCGCGCGTCGCTGCGTAGGAATCGTGCGTAGGTGCCGTGCAATGCCTCGCGCCTTGAGATAGCTCTTGGCCATCCGGAAAGTTCGCGGTAAACAAGCGCCCGCAGCGGCCAGATAGGGCCAGGGTGTATTGAGTGCCTGCAAACCCGCGTCCCACCCCTGAGAAAAAATGATGATCAACACCACCAGAGGAACAAGTAAACAGAGTGCCGCATCCCATCTCCTTTTCCAAGTGCGAAATCGCAACTTCCGCCGCAGCCGATGCCAACGTCCCTGATAGGTGTCTGCAGTCGAGCGGTCATAGCAAGCGGCGAGCAGCAAAAGATCCCGAGCCTGATGATGGTCCAGCGACTTGAGATCGAGCGGAAAACGCTTCTCTGACGTGTCACCGTTTTGCGCTAAGATTTGATCAACCAGTTGGGTCACACCCAGCGATAAAATTGCATCGGCGTGATCCCATAACTTCCATTCACCAAGCAAACGGTCTGGTTTGCGGCGTCGGGTGGGCAACGTTTCCCAGAAATGGTCCAGAAATGGGTTGAAATCGACATATTCAATCACAAACACCCGCTGATCTGGCCGCTCTTTATTTTGGAGCATCAGGTGTTCGTACATCTGCAGACGGATTGCCGTTTTTCCAGATCCCTTTTCACCAAACACAATGGAAGTGGAAGGATCGGCAGGATTTCCATAGATTTTCTCCCATGCCGGATGGAAGGTCTCCCGCAAACAATGTTCTTTGAATACCTGGTCAGTCTGCGCATCCTCTTCCACAAACGGATTGGCAATTAACCCATGATGCGCTAAAAACTTTTGAATATTCATGTTGATTATCGCCCGTTCGGTGCGTTGGGCGGTTGCTGATTATCAAGATGGGCGAAGCAATCGCCAGCCCGTTGCCAATTTTCCCATCCCTCGCGCCAGACCAAGTGCTCTCCCTGCACTCGACCCTCTTGAACCCATTGCCGCATTACCTCTGCAGTGGCCGGTCCGTAATTTTGTCCGCCCGGCTCGGGGCATACATACCACTGCGCTTCGGGCGATTCTTTGAGCGGATCAGCCGACCCTCGGGGAGGCGGATCTGCCGAGAAACTCCCGGGCGGAGTGCTTGTCAAAGCTTCTGCCGGATTGCCCGTGCCCGGCAACCCAGCCTCGGCAACCGCCAGGACCTGATCCAGATCCTCCAATGGACTCGCCAGGGGCAACGCTTCGGCGTGCCCCTCCACATCTCGATTGATTGCTTTGCTGCTCGGCCGGGTTGAGGTCAGCGGGATTTTCACTCGGGCATCACAGTGGGGGCAAATACCCATCTTTCCAGCGAGAAACGATTTAACATTCAGTTTGTGTCCCTGCGGACAAAAAAAACGAATACCCATCAGTTCACTCAATAAGCCCAGCGGTGATTATCTCAAGTCGATACTAACCCAAATTTTACCGGCTTCGGCGGGCTGTCGCAAAGCCTCAGAGAATGCATGGGCGACCATGATTACGGCTTATCTTCGAGCGACCGCCGACAATAGCGACTGCCAGCAATATAGCCCCAGGTCGAAATCCTGCAAAATTTTTCAATAACTTCGATAACGGCGCTCGTTACTTGTACGCTTCGTGGCACCGGCTACACGTCTTATTGAGCTGTCCCACGAAGTGTTGAACTTGCTCAAGGTTCCTCTCTTCAGCGGCTTGAGCAATTTGCTGCGCATTGATTTTCAATTGGTTGCCATGCCCGCGATAGTCGTCATCGTCGGAAAATTCATAAGAGGGCTGTTGCATGATCTCTGCGAGTACGCCATGAATGCGCGCTTCATGAATCAGGGACATGCGATTCTTTTCGAATTCGTCGACGTCAAATGACCAGGACTTCAATCCGTCTGCATACCCCTGCGCGAGTCGTCGCATTAACGCCGGCCTTTCAATAATTTGGCTCCACGTTAATGACGATGCTGGCGAAAAGTTGACCCGCTCCCCCCGAATCAACTGGCCGAGGTCTTCGTGATGCGCCTTTGCAATCCGAAATGCCTGAAGGTTATTCATCTGGGATTCTCGACTTGCGACGGCAAAATGCGAAGCCGCAGCAGCAGCAACATCTTTCCATCGCGCATGCTCGCGGTGGCTAGCAAGTATTTCAAACATCGCAGCAACGAGAGCAAACTGCTCCGACACGGTTTGATGACCACCACTTTTGTAGCTACCGACCCGGGCCAATGGCTTTTGCATGGCAATGTAGAGACTCTTGATTTCATCCTCCACCGTCTCTGCCGGGATCAGTGGTGCCCACGGAAGGGGGCTGACATCATTGGCTTGCTTGACCGGTGGGGTATCTGAACCCTTGCCGTCCGGGCGGGCGCCCTGAAGTCGCCGTCGTGGATCGCCTTCGAAGAGACTCTCAGTTTCAGAATCCCACCGTTGCGGAGGTGGCGTACGCGGCGAGTTACTTCGAGCGACTGAGGAATCGAAAGCGTCCTCGGCCACGGTGGTGAGCCCGTAAGGTAACAAGCAGAGCACGCTCAGCAGCATTACAGGCACAAAAAAACGAAGTGGTGATTTACTAACCATACATTTCATTATTGGCATGGAATTGCGTCAGAACAAGTTACTGGCTCGATACCCCATTGGGCCGCACTGATTGCTGAAACAAGAAAGTATCAAAATCTTTTTAAATCACTGCCTGCCCAACTTCATCTTTTTCTCGTACGATGATTGAAACTTTATTCAAACCATGGGGCTATCTCGTGCCAGAAAAAGATCGTCGCATGGGTTTCATCGCCCTGCTGTTTGTCTCGGTGGGCGGCATCCTCGGTTCGGGATGGCTTTTCGGGCCGCTTTACGCCGCACAGCTGGCAGGACCTTCCGCACTGATCGCCTGGGTGATCGGGGGATTTGCAATCATGGTGATTGCGTTGAACTTCGCGGAACTCGGAGCCATGCTCCCGTTGAACGGCGGCATCACGCGGTATGCATTGTTGACCTACGGGCGAACCGTGGGATTCGTTGCGTCTCTGTCGAGCTGGCTGACATTTACCGTGATCGTTGCCGCCGAGGTGCAAGCGGTCCTCCAATACCTCTCGATTTATTTCCCCTGGCTTACCGAGAATGCAACCGGCGCAGCAGGGAAGGTCACAACGCATCCTCTCAGTTTTCCAGCAGGATTTTTGTGTGCCGCCGCACTATGGATTCTGTTTTCTCTGATCAATTGGCGTGGAATTCATTTTTTTGCACGCATCAATAATGGCTTGACCTGGATAAAAATCGGGTTGGTCATCACGGTGACCGTGGCACTCTTCGCACTCTCTTTCAGCTGGGAGGTCTTTGACGATCCGAAAGAGGGAGGTTTTTTCCCAGAGGGCTGGAGCGGCATCTTTCAAGCGCTTGCCTATGGTGGCGTGATTTATGCGTTCACTGGATTTCAGCACGCCGCGATTGCTGCCGGAGAGTCAAAGAATCCGCATCGCGATGTGCCGATTGCTGTCCTCGCCTCGATCTTCTTTTGCTTACTTTGCTACCTCGCATTACAGTTTGCCTTTCTAGGTGGGCTTCGGGAAGTCACATTCTCAGCGCCGGGTGACTGGACTAACCTTCAATTTGAAGACCAAGTCGGACCGATTGCCGGTTTGGTGAAGTCGTTGGGCGTTATCTGGTTGTTTTATTTGGTACTGGGGGGCGCGATTGCCTCCCCACTCGGAGCAGGGTTGATCAACCTCGGTTCGAGCATGCGAATCGCCCAGGGAATGAGCCACGACCGCTACCTTCCACCGCGGTTGAGTCGCACTGGACAGCACGGTACCCCGGGGCTGATCATCATGCTCTCTTTTCCGATCGGGCTCTTCCTGTTTTTACCGTTTCCGGGATGGCAAGCGCTCGTTGCGTTCCTCACATCCGTTGTGGTATTGGCTTATGCCATCGGACCGTTGAGTGTCCTGGCGCTTCGTGATCAACTTCCTGATTTGAAAAGGCCTTTCCGTTTGTGGTTTGCCTCTTTTTTTTGTCCCCTGGCGTTCGTGATCTGTGGACTTTTGATTTTCTGGACTGGATGGGCAATCGTCTGGAAACTCGGCTTGGTTTTTTCTGTCTCTGGTTGCCTGTTTATGGCAACAAATCTGCTGCGTCGACAACCGATGGACTTGCGTTCCGCCAGTTGGTTAGTGCCCTTTCTCGGTGGGATTGTGGTGATAACGTGGCTGGGTAGTGAACATGGAAATCAACGACTGACGGCAATGCAGGCGACCTTGGCGGTGGCTGCTGTTTCATTGGTCTCTTTTTATGTGGCTCGCAAATTGGCAATTTCTCCGGAAGAAACCAGGCAGTATTTTGCCCAAATCGAGGCGGCTCGACTCGAAGAACTCGAGGAGCAAAATCCGGATGATGCCGCATTCCTTGATGTAAAGTGAAGCGCGAGCACAACCACCTATGCCCACCCACGTCGTTGAGGCCTCACATACTGAGTCTGCCTCTCCATCGCTGTAGACGGTGCCCCCATTTAATTTTGACATGATTAGCGCGATGGGCCAATCTTGCTCCCCAACGACTCCTGAGCGGTGGTTCAGACGACTCCACAATTTGTTGTAAACGCTGTTTTATTTTTTCCGGCTGTGCAAATTCAGGAAATCGATTGTCTGGGTAACGCGGTTGGCGAAGAACCTCTAAATAGGCCTCGTCATCTTGATCAAGTTCGATGATTCGTTCAATTACCGCATCGTTGCTACCGAGATCGTGGTAGTTAATGAAACTGGTCGGATTGAAGTCACGATCGACTACCGGATTGCCCCAATAAACCGGCAGAGAGTCCGCCGCGAAAGCGTCGACGATTTTTTCGGTTACGTAGCCAGGGTAAGAACTATTTTCGTAAGCAATTGTAAATTTATATTGACTCAGGAAAGACTTTTTATCATCGACGCGATGTCCCAAATTATTCTTATATCTGCCGCCCGAATCGACAATTTTGTATCGGCTTAACTGCTCGAATAATTGGTTGCGCAAGCGGCATGAGGGATTGGAATAAACAAAATTACAAAAACCTGTTTTCTGCCGCAGTACCTTTTCCGGATCCCAGTCCTCGGGGACCTCTACATTCCCCCAGAGTCCTAACGGAAATCGATAGTTCCTCGAATCGTCGAGAAAATCGAATGAGAAGGCGTAATCGCAAACGTTAAAATCGGGCCGCACATTTTCGCCAGTGATAAATAACTTACGACATTGATAGTTCAGATGATCGGTACCAAATGGTAAAAAAAGTAGAAGGTCCGGATCATCCGAGAAGGAAACATCGTACATCTCTGCCAGTAGTTTGGTGAACAGATTGTGCTCGTTATCCCATCCGCGATAGTAGTCGGTGAATTTAATCTTTAGCGGCGGCTTCATGCGATCGGCTCGTGCGGGCACCTTGCGGCGTGCAGAAATCGGGGCGGACGGCCTATTCTAGAATCATCCCCCGCGCAACGCGAAGACCGATCGGGCCTTTTCAGCAAGAAAAAGAAGAACTGTCTTGCCAGACTTTTCGCAACAACGACCGCTTAAAGCGAACAATTATCACATGTATCGCACGCATTGCACGGGTCGCAGCAGGGATTGCATACCGGAACGCGTACGGTCTGAGGAACCATTTTACAGACTTGGACCTGCACCGGTTTTTGCACCTGATGGGGCACACAGACCTTATAGGTCTCGACCCGTTTTTCCGGGATCATCCGGTACGTCGTTACGTTATAGCTCCGCTGCTGCTTCTGCGGCACCATGCAGGTGTAATTTACCTGCCGGGTCATGGGAACACACTCGGTTTCGCAAACCTGAACATTCCTCTGGCGAGTCTCAGTACGATAATTACAGACACGAACCGTTCGAGTGCGCACCTCCGGTTTACACACGGTTACTTTGTATTGACAGGGCACCTGCACCTGCTCCGTCTTATAGCATGTGACAGGAACTTGCTCAGTGATCATTTTGGGTACATAGACCGGTCGACAAACAGTCTGCATTACAGCGTTGCCGCACGAATCGCAGGCCGGCACTTGCGTTGTTTGATTGATCCAGGATCCCGCATCGCGACAAACCGTTTTCATGACAGTCACCGGCACCTTGCGGCAGGTAGTGCGATAGGTTTGACGCACTTCCACCTGCGGGACCTGGACCGTGTATGACTGCGGTACATCCTGCCAGACAGGAACCTGCACTTTGTAAGTCTGCGTCACGGTACGAGTGACAGGACGCATGACGGTATATTTTTCA
>JAYZMM010000103.1:0-20783 GCA_036153155.1 Planctomycetota bacterium | reverse complement strand
GCGCCGAGGGAAAAACCGTCGCGGACGATAAGCCCGAAATGCATCATTACCTCGGTTGGTGTCACGTAAACGGGAATCGCGACTACGCCCATAATGACAGGCGCTAGCACGTTATCACGCGTTAAACCAGTTTGCAGCGCTCCATGCGGCAATAGTGCTCCGAGCAAGCCGACGGCCAGTAGCGCAAGCCCGTAATCGACGGCCGCCGGACCAACCAGGGTTGTGGCAGCGGTATGCCCCGTGACAGCAAGCCGATGGCGACTGGTCGAGGGTGCCTTTTCAAGTTGCTGATCCTGCAGGTCAAATTTTTCGGAGATGAGTTGATTCCAGAGTAGTCCGATCCCGACTGAAGTCAGAAAGGTGCCAAGGGCAAAATAGAGCAGCATATTCGGTGGAATATGACTCAGCCCGTAAATGATCGATACCGGTTTGAGTACCGGAGCAACCAGGACGAAGCTGATGACCGTTCCACTCGGCACTCCGGCACGTCGAAGTTCACGGGCAACAGGCAGTGCGCCGAGGGAGCAAATCGGCAGTAAGATCCCGAGACACCATGCACGAAGCGGCCCAGATCGATGTCCGACGCCTAGGATTTGACGCGTTCTTTCAGCGCCCACCATGCCACGGAGTATTCCGGCGACAAATACGCCGGCAACCAGAAACGGAGCGGCGGCCACCATCGCTAAGGACATCCGTAGCAGGGCACTCCATAGCGTTGTATTAAAATCAGCAAAGAGGCCTTCATAGCCCGGACTTCCAGCGTCTCCCAACAGCAGGAGTTCGGGCAGTAGGTTGCTCACTCGGATTCCTCCAAAGGCGTTTCCTTCGACTTGATTTGCTGAGGGGCGTTAAACGTTTCGAAGCTGAAATTGATCCACTCGCCACCGAGAGTAATTTTGGGAATAACGACCGAAAGTCGACCCGCATTGTTTAGTGGCTCGGGAATTGTTGCCGACCAGGTAGCCTGGTTCCCATTTTCAGCTGCAAGAAAAACGAGTTCAGTTGCCAGACCTGCTTGTTGATCGAGCGGTGCAGCGTAACCTACTATTTTTTTGCCGTCGACTTGCACTGGTTGGGATGCACCGTGTTCATCGGTATTCGTTAAATACAGTGTGAGCGTATCGTTCTCAGTGGGCATAATCTCGGCATGAAAGTGCGTTGCTCCATTGGCATGATGCGTGTGGCCGATCGGAACCATACGACCGCCGTGTGATGGTTTTACTGCGGCATGACCATGGTGATGGTCATGCGGATGATCATGGTCATGGAGGTGTTGGTGGTCACCTCCATCTGCATTATCGCCAACGTGTTGATGGTCTGCCGCTGAGTTCGCCTGCTCGGTTGTCGGAGAAGAGGATGGCGGTCGGCATCCATTCAACAGCAGGCCTGCCATCATAAGGCTCATCGGACCACATTGCTTCATGAATTTCATGAAAATGCACCTCACTTTCGGTGTGCCGGTTCATGGACAGGGACTGGCACAGCTGCCAGGATCTCTTCCACAATCTGAGGAGCCGCATCGAATTCGCCGCTGAGACGAACCTCCAACACTGGTCCCGCGACGCCTTGAATATCGTCGGGCGTCACGAAATCACGACCGCAAAGATGGGCACGCGCTTGTGCAATACGTTGCCAGGTGATCAGGCCACGCGGACTGAGTCCTAGAGTGATTGCCCGATGTTCGCGAGTGACGCGGGCGAGGTCAACCAGATAGGCCCGGACATGCTCGGTGAGTGCAACCTTAGAGACGTGTTCTTGCAGTTCATATAATTGGTTCGGCGATATAACGGTAGGGTTCTCGGGTTCGGCACCATCGGCTGCGCCGATATTTGCTGCCAGCATGTCAATCTCATTGTCTCGGTTCGGGTATCCGATCCGCAACTTCATTGCGAATCGATCAAGTTGAGCCTCCGGAAGCGGAAATGCTCCGTGACTTTCCACAGGGTTCTGCGTCGCAATGACCAGGAAAGTTTTACTCAGACGATAAGACTGACTATCGATGGTCACCTGCCGCTCGGCCATCGCCTCAAAAAGCGCACTTTGCGTGCGGGGAGTGGCGCGATTGATCTCGTCTGCCAATAAGACGTCAGAAAAGACCGGCCCCCGATGGAACTCAAATTCTCGAGTCTTCTGATCGAACATATTGAATCCGGTTATATCGGTCGGCAGAAGATCAGGTGTGCACTGCACGCGGGCAAATTGTCCACCGACCGCATGAGCAACGGCCTTTGCTAAGGTGGTCTTGCCCAAACCGGGCAAGTCATCGAACAGGAGATGCCCGCGTGCAAGCAGGCAAGCCAATACCATCTCGATGATTTCGTCTTTTCCAATGAGTGCTTGATTCAGTGCACTGCGGAGAGCGTCGATGGTAGACTGATGCTGACAGGTTGCATCATGCATCTGCTTATCGATGGATTCTTGCTCGAGGTGTGTCTTTTGTGTCGTCATGGCAACGTGCTCGTATTTTCTTTTTTTATTTTCTCGCTTAAATGGTGTCGCAATCGACGCGGATTGGCCGCAATGGCAGCAGCTGTGCAAGCGTGTGAGATTTCATAATGGTCTTCAGGTTTTACGTTCCAGTTCGAATAAAGCAGTCGCTCCGACCAGAGAAAGAAACGCTGCAGTGAACATCGTGTTTCCAAATCCAGTTCATGCATAAGCGGCTGATACCATGAGCTGATCGTCCGCGTTACAGGTCGCCGACATCCAACCAATCGGGCCCGCCAGGCAAGCAAGCGAAGGGTCCAGCGGATCCGCGCTTCAGGCGATTGCATGCCCATGATGCGGCAGAAAACACCTCCCAAAAACGCTAGCCACACGGCCCGGGTTTTGAACAGGATCACGAGGGCGGCGACCGCGAGGAGTATTAGCACGCTGTGGCGGCGGCATTGATCCATGATAGCCGTTGCCGCGACTATCGCCCATTGGGCAATGGTCAGCTGCTCGGCGGGTGATTCGTAGCCAGGAGTTGGCTCAATCGTGACCCATGTGCGATCGCCTACATATACCTCCGTCCAGACATGCACATCGTCTGGCAGTACTTTGGTTTGCCCAGCCCGATGATCGAATCGGTCGGGGTGTGCGTAGAATCCGGTCACCAAGCGTGTCGGATAACCAAGTGAACGCAGCAGCATCGCCGCAGTTGTAGCAAACATGTAATCCGGCCCACGTCGAACTGCCAAAAAATGCGAGACAACATCATCGCAATCTGCTTTAGCAGTCGCGTCCCGATCAAGCTGGAAATCGTTTCGTAATCGATTCACCACCGCCTCCACTTGCTGCCAGCCGCGCGGCACGTGTGCGGTCCACTGGCTCGCTGTTTTTAAAGCAATTTCACTTTGGCCCGTAGATTCAGTGCAGATGCGAATCACGTCGGCGGGCGATGCCCTGCCGGAGGTGATCGCCTGAACGGGTTGATCCATCTTCGGAAAATGTGCGGTAAAATCAGCGTCTCGGAGTGGTTGTAAATTCAATCCTTGCGACCTTAGGTGGATCACCGTGAGCTGCGGAATCTGGTCACGTTCCGGCATAAAAAGCAAGGAATCATCAGTCCAGCCAAAAAAGTCAGGGCGGTTCACTTTGTGGATGTGTACCGCCGTCAATTGGGGGGGCGAGGGGATGCGATCAGTCTTCAAGTTGATGATTTTAATCGCATTCGGCTGCAAGCCTCGAGGCAGGGCAGCGGCAGTGTTTGTCAGCCAGTAGAGCCAGGATTCTCCATCACGCTCCACTAGTTGAATTGTGGGATGTTTCTCGGTCACCTCAGATTGTGCCCACTCCAACCCGTCGAATGTATCGAATCGCTCTAACGCAAGATGCAAGGGTGTGTGTCCGACCACATACAGCATGGCATTTGCATCGCGGTCATCTAGAGTTTTCCGTTTCCGCTCCACTTGTCGCCGTAGCGTGGAGAACTCGCGACCGCTTCTTTTCGATTTCGCCATATCCTGTTCGACGATCTTAACGTCTTCTGACGCAAGTGCGACGCTCTTTTTCCGCTTTTTGGGTTTGACAGGCTCTCCGTAGACTTCGGTGACCATGTCATAGAGCGATGGCATCTCCGAATCCAAAAATAGTTCGCTATCAACCGGACCGAAGGTCATTGCCTCTTCACGGGCTGCAACCAGCGCATCGCCGTCACCGACTCCGGCACTGGCCATGTCATCGGTCCAGGGCGTTCCTCCTGAGGATGGCATGAATCCACGAATGACATAGGTCGATGCAGACGTGGAGCCAAGAACAACAATAAGTAATGCAGCAGACCCTGCTCCAACGCCTAGAATAGTCGATCGTAGTGGTAAACATCGGTCGATGGATCCGGCGATCACGGGTTGCTGCACCCGTTCCCAGTAACGTGCCATCATCCACCATAGCATCATGACGCCAAATAGACCGGCAACGATATAAACCGCAGTAGACGTTCCGATTGCAATTGCAAATAAGGCGATGAAAGCTGCAAGTAAGCAGGCGATCTGCTGAGCACGGTGATGATGGCTGAACGCACCGAGCATTAGCGCGACATTTTGAAAGGTCACAAGCATCGTGATGACTGCCAGGTCGCCAACCCCGAAACGATGCATGATCAGTTCAATGCCCAGGGGCAACACAGTCCAAACTGCGAGCAATAGGGGAAAGTAGCGATCAATCTGTCTGTCCCAACGGGTGCGAAGGACAAACCAGACAATCCACGGAGCTGTGATAAAGCAAATGGATGTGGCTAGCATCCAGCTCAGTGACGGACAGGAAGGAACTCGGGCTACCGTCAGCGAAAGAGCTGCCAGTGACACCAATAGCAGTGTTCCCGGTTCTTTATTGGGCCCAGTCGTCATGGCATTGCCGCTCCCATTGCCGTTGAAACTGCCGTGAAGGTTCACTAGCGAGAGAAAGGTCGATCCATGGCTTTGCTGCCATTCCGCGGCGTTGACTGGCAGCATGCTTAGCCGGGCGATGCGCATCCTCTTCCAGGACAACCGCACGAACATTTGGTCTGTTTCGTCCTCCGGTTTCGCTGCGGCCCAACTCGTGCCAACGCACGGCGGATGTTACCAGAATCGTCTGCCGATTTGACGTTGCTGGAATTCGCAGTGCTGGAACGTTCTTTATCGCTGCGGGCCCACTGTACGCGGCCAATCGATCGAATAAGCGATGCAAGCTGGCGGCACCCGATGCAATAACATATTGATCTTTGCCCAATTGACACATCAGTTGACAGGCGTGATTGTGAAACTCACGACACAGGCTGGCGACCACGCGCAATCCCCAGTCGAGGCCTTGTTCGTTGCTGATAAAGGCATAAGGGTCTAGCAGAATGGTGAAACCCAGTTGCGATGCAGTTTGTCGCTCACAGACGATTAGCGCATCGCGTCGTGCCGTGTGAACCCAATGGATACGCCGCAGCGAATCGCCACGAATATAAGGACGGGCGGCGATGATATCTCCATCATGACCTGGTCGATCAACGTAACTGCCGCTTGTGGCCATTCGATCTCCGGATTGCATCGGCAGCGAACGAAGGTCGGTGGTGCGGGGCCAGACGATTAATTCCTGGGAAACCGTAATCGCGCGCTTTACATTCCAGAGGCCAAATGGAAAACCGGTTGCCAGCAGTGGTTGCTCGAGCGGATAGATGCCACGACGCGGTGGTTTGAAATTGAATTCAAAGCTGCTGTTTGACCAACCGGTTACCTGCGCAAGCGCTGTCGTGGCCGATCGCTGCGGATTGCTCGCGCGGCCAACAGCGGAAAAAAAGCCACGTTCTATCAGGAGTCCCCACACTGGCCACGGCCACCGGTTGGTGACAGTGAGCACGACGGTTACCTCGTCAAACTCATGGCAGCGACGTCGATCGAAATGAATTGCGGCATTCAAACCGCGCATCGCCAACCAGGGCCAAGCCATTCCGAGTAGCAGGGCACCAAAAATGATTCCGCAAACCACCCAACCTTGTGGCGCGACTATTGCGCCGGTTAAACCAGCCGCAAAAGCAGCCACCACAAACCAAGCGAGCGGTGTGCGCAGCGGCGCAATGACACGGTTGCTCCAGGGCAAAAAGTCGTGGGTGGAGATTGAGGAAAACCACGCACTGATCGGCGGTTTTTTCAAAATGTGGTTTTCCTCTGGTTTAATACGGACTCCAGGTCAAGTGAGAGGAGGTCGGCAGACGTAGGGAAGCCTCTGCTGGAAACCGGTCGTGATTGGTCAAAAACCACATAGGTTGGGCAGATGGTTGCGCCATACCGCATTGCTGTTTGGTGATTAGCGTTAAAGTCGACCCTCACTATCTTCGCTTGACCTTCAAACTGTTGGGCGAGTTGGATGATTTGAGGTTTCATTTGATCGCAGCGATGGCAGGCAAAATCAACACCGAATTCAACCAGCACGGGCTGACTGCTCTGTCGAATGAGCGTCTCAAGTTCCGCACCCGAAATCACTGGCACGGCCACTGGGTTTGCGTTCCCCTTTCGGTGTTCTATCGCGTTTGAGTTTGCGGTGTTTGCCGTGTTATCCGATTCAACAGGCGGGGCGTTATTGCATCCAGATATTGCGATGCTTACTAGCATGAACCAGCCAGTAAACCGCGTGATTTCTTTGGAGTTCATAGGGCGACTCAAGAGGTGACATGAAGGTCCGCGACGCAAATCTTGCGACAGCGGGACGAATAAAATTAGTGGCACTTTATCCACTGCAGGCTGAAAGTTCTCTCATTATCAGGCGGAATTTTATTTATGTCAACTAATTGAGACTGTTGATTGCATGCTTGTTTGAATCTGCAACTAATTTATTTGTCTTGAGTGGTGCTTGGGTGCGGTAGCAGCCACTTGTTGTTTCGGTGTTGCGGGGCAAGGAGGCACTGAGATCGAAGAGAGGACGTTCTGTTGATCGCTCCTCAAGCTTGGCGAGCGTTACCGAGCGTGATCGATTAAGCCAAAAAAGAGGCGGACATATTACGCGTCTGCTTATGCCTCTGCTACCTCAATACTGCTACTGCTCGCACACGGTTGTTCACCCTGGCAGCATAGGCCCGCGAAGCGGTGGTTTAGCAAATGGGCAACGACCAGCAGCAAACCGCCAAGCGGCGTGATCCACGGCGAAATCATTGTGGCACTCAGGAACGTTGACTGCTCGGAAGTTTCACACGCTGTGTGGCATGAAGCGCAATGTGCGCAGCCTAAGCCCAGCGGTTCAAGAATAAATGCTGCTGCCATGAGCAGCGCTAGGCCCGCAACACCCCAAAGTACTGGGGAGAATCGGCGATGTTTCCGCCACCCGGGAATAAACGCTGCGAGAGCAAGCACGATACAAATCGCAGCCATCCATTTGTGAAATCCCTCCTCTGCCATCCATGAAAGCCCCACTGCCGGTAAATAAGCGATTACCAGAGGCATCGCCGCACAGTGAACGGCGCACGCTAAGGAAGCGGTCACTCCGGCAAAGTCGCGCCAGGAAACCATGAGTTTTTTCGCGTCGGCATGGAACTCGGTTGGCAGGGCAAACATTGAACCGGGGGATTTAATGGAAAACTTCATGTCTCCGGAACCTCTTGTTCACGATAAGGCGGGAATGCAACCCGCGTTTGGTTTATCTAATTGTTTTACTGGGATGCAAAGGTGCTACTCGTGGTAGCTAGTAAAGAAACCTGCGACCCAAAATTGGGTCGCAGGTTTCATGTGGTAAACACAACGATTTACTTCAGGTTCCGACGACGACGAACGCAAGCGAACGCGCCGATCAGTCCCATCAAGGTCATCGCGAGAGTCGAAGGCTCGGGGACGGCAGCACCATGATCGTGCCCGCCACCGGCTCCAAATTCTTCTGCGACATAGTGCTCAGCAGCTCCCATCATGTTCTCGAAAGCTTCTTCGAGCTCTTCGGAGTCGTTTGCATTGAAGTTCGAGTCATCAAATGGAACATTGCCTGACATATCAATACCGACGGTCATTGCGAGGAAATAAACCGGATCGCTATGAATGCCACCGAGATCAAATTCCATCGACCAGAGGTAAATGCCGGGGTCGGTGTCGATGCCAGAGGCGTCGGCAATCTCGATTTGCATGTCTTCGTGAAGACCGCCAGTGCTATCTGTCGTGCCAATGGTGAATCCGGAAACGTCCGAACCCGATCCATCTGCAACAGCGTTGATCAAGGGGTCGGAGAGGTCTGAAATCGTAAGCGTCGATCCGGACACCGGAACAAAGGTCACGTCATCCTCGTCCACAGTTGTGGGATCATACGCACTGAAATCCCAGAACAGTAAGTTCGAGTCCACTCCATCATGTTCCATGTGTAGCAGTTCAAACGTAAGGTCCGTGTTGGGGGTAAGTGCCGAGTGCGGCGCGATACCGCCCGAAAGGTGCGGGCCGGACGATACGCCGGGGACCGAGGCGTGAAATGCCTCTCCGTAACCGAAGACGCCCGGATCATCCAGTTCGACCTCGTAGATGGTTACTCCTTCAAGTTCGTCCACCTCAGTTTGGTTTTCAACCAATCCGGTGGCAAGTTCATTCTCGGGAGAGATCGTAAGCAATACGTCGCCGTGACCATGCTCATGACCTTCTTCTGCAAACAGCGATGTTGACGGTAGGCATAAAGCCGCCACCGCAAACAAAGCACAGAAGCGCTTAGTCAAAAATCCTCGCATCAGTCTTCCTCCTTAAGGAAAAATTAGGAAAATGGGGTTCATCAAGGTGCGAATCCTGTTCGTCTGTTAAACAAAACCTTTCCTGGTCATGTATCATTGCCGCGTGTCTTCCTGTGTCCATCTACGATGGCCGCAGGATAGAGTCGTCGATTCTTATTCTCCTCCTGGTGGCCATCCAGGGTTCGGTAAAACAAAGTTAAATACTGCCTTTGGCGGTCCAGGTTGGCTGTTCGTCGCCTTTTCACACCAGCTCTTAATGGTGTCGGCGCCAATGAATTCGACGCGACCATCGGCGTATAGGTAATTTGATCCCTCGCCGTGCCGTTGGGTGTCAATCTCACCTGATACCGCCTCGTAAACATTATTGAACAGAATATTTTTAATCCTAAACCAATTGAATGAGTGCACGTGATCAAGATACTGCGATGTTTTTTTGTCGCCCAACTCAAAGACCCACATAGTTTGCGAGTCGCTCATCAAGTCTCGGTCGATGCATCTTTCATCTTCGCCGACTTCCGTTGTCAGGTAGGCATTCAAGGTGTAGCTGGTCTGCCTTAGCTCGACGCGCTCCTCTCCATATATATCGAGCGGACAAATTCGAATGATGTCAACGTCCTCCATATATGGAGAGAGGAGATCGATCCATGCTTCTTCGTCATCGGACACCGTGTGGGACGTGCCCGGCATTTTGCCGCCATGTGCATCGGTGTAGAGAAGCATGGCCAGGCCAACCTGCCGCATGTTGCTCGCACATTGGGTCCGCATGGCCGATTCTCGAACCGAGCCGATGGCAGGTAGCAGAAGGGCGACCAAGAGGCCAATGGTCGCAATAACGACCAGCAGTTCCACAAGCGTGAACCCTCGTCGTGTGGAGTTCGTAGACGGAGCCGCCGCAGTCCTGGCTTTCCACAACGCCAGGTAGCTAGAATTGTTGCTCATCGAATCATCAGCGATGGCAACAGTACAAGCGTGCAGTATTGGAGGTTGCATACTCATTGGCTAGTTCTAGGCCAAGGGATTTGGGGCGGGCGGCACGAAGCAAGGGTTACAATCAGTTGAATCGTAGCGTCGAATCGTTGGCAGGTTGTTTCTGTAAGCTTGCGGGTGGGGCATTGCCTTAATGCAATCGATTTGCAATTACGATCAGGGTTCAGTATCTGGGATTCGGTTCGGATGTCAACTACTTTTTGCGCTTAAGTTCTTTTTTTTTATGCATTTATCACTTGCATGATTTATTAAGTATGCAAGCCTTTGTCGCCCATTGTTCAACGCCGCTGTTGACTGAGCATGCGACCGATGGTGTCGGCATCACATCGCGCCTATTGTTATTGGACTTACGTTTTGGATAACCGTTGAGGGCCGCCCTAATCGACCGGTAACTGTCCACAGCAAGCCGCAACAAGGTTCTCAAACCAAGTGCAGCGCGCGTTGATAGGACCAAAGACAGTCATTCAATCAATGAAATGATTGAATGTTTTTCTGGTCGTTCATCTTTTCCAGTTTGCTCCAAACACCCATGCATATCATGGGTGTGTACCGTGGAAATGATTTGCCAGATGCAAAGAAGAGAAGGGGAAATCTGCAATACAAATATGGACGAACAACGTGTCCGTTGCACGTTACGATTCGCCTGTTAGATTGGGGTAATGAGTCGAAACATTCGCCCGTTCCTGTTTCTATGTTTTCTAGCGCTAATGAATTGCTTCCTGTGCCCCAGGGGGAATTTGACGGCCGCCGAATCGAATGTGGCGAAACCGCAATACGAACATGCGGAAATCGTCATCCCTGCAGCGAGTGCAGACGAGGGCATCCGCAACTCGGTATCGCTCGATGTGGCAGAGAAATATTTGGAGGATGCAAGCACGGCGTGGAGCGGCAAGCATCAGTGTGTCAGCTGCCACACCAATGGCACCTACATGACGATTCGGCCGTCACTCTCGCCATCCCTCGGTGCACCGAATGATGCCGAGCGAACCTTCTTTGTGGAACAGCTCAAGAAATTGGCAGGCGAAAACCCCAAGAAAATCCAACGGGGGACAGGCCCGGCACAGGTGATCTATTTGGCCGCAGGCCTCGCCGAATGGGATAAGCATGTGACCGGTTCACTCTCGCCAAAAACCGATCAGGCACTCCGATTAATGTTTTCGCTGCAGCTTCAGCATGGTTCCTGGGGAACCGAGGATTGCTGGCCTCCTTATGAATCAGATGCATATCACCTGGCAACGGTCGCCGCGATTGCCGCGGCGACCGCTCCGGGGTGGATCAAACAGATCAAAACTGGCGAAAATCCTGAATTGCTCACTCGAATCGATAAGCTCAAAAAGTATCTTCGGTCTGAGCCGCCACACGACTACGGCCGCACGCTGTTGCTTTGGGCCAGCGCCCGCATGCCAGATTTGATCACGCCATCCGAACGACAACGATTGATCGAATTGCTTTTTGAGCATCAACGCGAGGATGGCGGTTGGTCCCTCCGCACGATGGCGGCTCCCGAGGCGTGGGGCAGCGGTAATCGGGCAGAAAAACTGAAATCCGAACCCGGTTTTTCAGATCCGGCGAGTGATGGGCATATGACGGGCTTGGCAATTGTCGCATTGCGGGAAGCGGGAGTGCCCGGCAACGATCCTCGAATTCAGCAGGGAGTCGCGTGGCTCAATAGAAATCAACGCGAATCGGGTCGCTGGTGGACCCGTTCGCTGAACACGGACCGCGCTCATTACATCACCTACAGCGGTACGGCGCTCCCCGCGCTCGCCCTGCAGCTTTGCGACGCGCTCGAGTCTGATTCGGTGCAGCCGGCTCAGCGTTCAGATCCTCGCTGAAATATTGCTAATTCGCAGGTAATGCCTGGCCCGAAGGCAAGCGCTACCACCGGGCCATAAATGTTTTCCTCAAAGATCTTTGACAGGATGAAGGCAATCGTAGGACTCGACATGTTTCCGTGGTTTTTTAGCACGCTGCGAGACACGGCGAGGTCCTCGTCGCCCAACGCAAGAGCCGTTGCCACCGCATCTAAGATTTTCGGTCCACCGGGGTGAATCGCCCAGTGACGAACGTCTTTCCGCGAATATCCATTTTTCTCAAGCGCAGTATCCACGTATGATTTCAAGTGCGTTTCAAGATGAGTGGCCACGTCTCGTGACAGGTGCATCACAAAACCATGGTCACGAATTTTCCACGTGATTTCATCGACAGTGCCATCGAATAGATTGCTCTGCTGTGCGACAAGTTGCCACCGTTCTTCGTCAGGGTTCGGACCACTTTCTAGAAGTAATGCGGCTGCACCATCGGCAAAGAGCGTATTGGCAACCAGCTGATCGGGGACTTCACTATACTGGTAGTGCAGGCTGCATAACTCCACGGCGAAACAAAGGATTTTCGTTGGCCGCGCTTGGCCGAGCGCGGCAGAGACGCGAAGGGCATTGAGTAATCCATGGCAGCCCATGAAGCCGACGTGGGTTCGGGTGACTGTTGCCGGTAGTGAGAGCTCCCTGATCAGACGGATATCGATTCCAGGACTCGCGAAGCCGGTGCAACTGCAACTGACCACATGCTCAAGGCCTTGGTTTGAGTCGGTCACCTCTTCCAGCAAGCACTGAGTAACAGCTTTTTCAGCAAGTGCGTATGCACGACTTTCGTATGCCTGCATCCGATCGGCGGTGGAGGGCCCTCGATCTGCGCCGGATGTCGGTGGATGAAAGAAGTCCTGCTTTGGAATCCCCGTGTTATCTGATGCAAGCAGCACGGAGTGTCGTTTTATGATTCCGGTCTTGGCAGCAATCCGTTTGCGCAGTCGGTCATTGGGTCTTGAATCAGAAAGATGATTTGCGAGTTTCAATGCACTCTCTTGATCCAGCGATAGGTTTGGATTTGCAAGGCCGATGGCTCGGATGGTGATTCCCATCTAAAATTCCTTTGCGTCTTGCGGCAGTGCGGCAATATGGTCTGCAGCGTCTACCGGTTGTAGCGTTGCCTGTGGAAAGATGAGGCGGATTAATGCTGGCGCAAGCCTGGAGGCCTTCATCGTAAAATCCCAAAGATGACCGTTGCGAGCGGCGAGAGTGAGTAGCCGACACCGGCGAAAATCTTGGTGTAGTGCAGCACGGTAAGCACGACGATACCGGCGCCCAATCTGTTGCGTCGCGTCCGGTTGCTTCGGGTCAACCTGCTCAAAAGCTGTCGCTAGTTCACGGGCACCGCGTAGTGCCCATCCTATGCCCTCCCCGGTAAGCGGTTCCACGTAACCTGCCGAATCCCCCACGCGGAAGCAGCGTTGGTCGTAAAGTGGACTTCGCCGGGTGAGTGAAGATTTGCCGATGAAATTTGCGTTGGCAAGGCCAACTGGTGGATCGTAAGAGGTGTGCTTGAAAATTGCCTCGATCGCCTGCCATGGCTGGCGTCCTTGGAGAGTCCGTGTATCGAGTGCGGCCGCGATATCGATGCAATTGTTTTCTAAACGAACCAGGCCGCAGTAACCCCCAGGAGCCACCAGCATTGTCAGGTGGCCCTTATCGAGCGGAAACCGGTCATCGCGAAGAACTGCGCCGAGTCCGATGCGCGGAGCAAAAAACTTGTGCTTTCTGGTTTTCCGTGGTGTTGAGGGTAAGCCGGAGGCGTCGATCACTGAATGGGCCCGAATCGTCACGCGAGCTCTGCGATGTGAGGAAGACTCGGCACTCAGTAAACGTAAATTCTCGGATTGATCGTATTCGATCTGTTTGATCGTGGTATCGCCCTTGTAATCAACGCCACAATTCATGGCCTGGTCAATCAGTTCCGCATCCAAGCGTTCTCGAGACATTACGGCCATGTGCGAAAGATCAAACTGCAAAGTATGGCGTGACGATCGGAACGTGCATCGCTGAAGCTGTTCTGAGGAACCACCACTCCTACCAAAGTCGATTCCCAGCTTGAGAAGTTCAGTGGTGGCTTGAGGTGACAGACAGCAACCGCAGAGCTTATGGAATGGCAGCGTGCGTCGGTCGACGAGCAAAACCCGCTCTCGTGATCGTTTTAACTGAGTTGCAATCGCCGATCCGGCCGGTCCGGCGCCGATAACAACCGCATCCCATTTTATAGAAGACATCGAAAAGGCGAGTTGGTTTGAACTCATGGAAGTTCTTTCTCAGCTAAGTTAACCAGTTTGTGCATGCCATTCCAACACAAGGCGTGCAGGCCAACTACGATGAACTCTCGCATCATTCAGCCCTGCTCGACGCGCGAGCGACAGCATTTCCTGGCAGGTTCTGCTATTTCGAACTGAGATTGGTCCATCGTTGCGGGCAACGATGGAACTGGTGAGGCATCGCGTTGCGAGGTAGGCTAGCGCCAGTCCGCCGTAACAGCGTCGGAGGTCAGTGAAAATCAGTCCGACTGATGCGCGAGCGCTCGTTTTCTGGAGCATGATGGTTAACTCGTGGTCGGTTAAGTGGTGCATGAACAGCGAGGAGATGGCGATGTCACAGGCCGCATCAGATGCGAGCACATCGGCCGTTTGAAGCTGAAGATTTGGGTTCTCGCTTGAGCAGAATCGTGCCCGCCCGCTTTCGATCCCGCGAGCATTGGCGTCAAACCCGACGATGCGATGCGAGACACCGCTGGTTTGCAGATAACGACTGAGGCGGGCCGTAAGGTTGCCGTCGCCGCAACCGTAATCATGAATCAAGAATGTTCGCCCCTTCCCGCTTTCGTGGGTGTTGCGAATCAAACGGCTGATATGCCAGCAGAGATTTTGCGCCGTTCGACTCCATGTGTTTAACGTGTCCAGGGCGACCATGGCGCCATGATAGTCCTGCTCTGTGATGTCGTGCTGATCCATCCATTCGGGCAGCATTTGTTTGGAGCGAAGCATCATGTCGTTGTGCCGTTGTCGTTATCGATCACAGGGTCCGCCTCAAACAAAAATATGAAGATTATGAAGGTATAGCACGGCGAAACCCATGCATGCAATCGAGTCAGCTACCTCTTTGGTTGTGTCGGACGATTTCGATTCGATTAGTTTGTGAACGATCGTAAGAAATAGATTTTGTAATGACTCATTATATCGCGGCTGTGCCGCGTGCGAAAAAAATGCCGGTTGATACTTGTCATTTTTTATCAGGTTACTAGGGGTGATCGACTAGAGGGCAAAAGAAAAATCCTTTGACTATCCGAATTGTAAAACTGCCCCACTCGTCTTGTCGATCAAGTGCTGCGGTCTAAAAAAATATGGCGACCGCGTTGGTCGCGTGACTTGTTAAACGAACAAACTAGCTGTGATGAGGTGAGGACAAATGGAAACGCATTTTTTAAATCCGAGCGATCTGGTCGGCATGTCCTTCTGGATAATTTCCGCTGCAATGGTAGCAGCAACGTTTTTCTTTTGGGTTGAAAGAGATCGAGCCCGAGGGAAGTGGAAAACCTCTCTGTCGGTCGCAGCGATGGTCACGGGCATTGCCGCGATGCATTATTTTTACATGCGTGGTTTCTGGGTAGCCGAAGGCAGCAGTCCTACGGTGTATCGCTACGTGGATTGGTTGTTGACTGTGCCGCTTCAGATCGTTGAGTTTTACCTCATTCTTGCGGCCATCACTGCGGTTCGCTCTGGTTTGTTCTGGAAGTTGCTCATTGCGTCTCTTGTGATGTTGATCGGCGGATATCTTGGCGAGACCGGCGTTCTTAATATCTGGGCAGGATTCGTTGTCGGGATGTTTGGCTGGCTTTTCATTATCTATGAGATCTTTGCCGGTGAGGCGCAGCGGATCAATGAAGGTCATGGGACTCCTGCGAGCAAAAAAGCCTTTAATGCCCTGCGATTGATTGTGACGTTGGGATGGTCCATCTATCCGATCGGTTATGTCATTGGTGCGGTAAGTGACGGATCACCGGACGCACTGAATCTGGTCTATAACCTTGCCGATTTTGTAAACAAAATCGCGTTTGGTGTAGTGATCTGGGCGGCGGCAACGTCGGAAGAGTAGGAAATGAGGTTCGCGCACGGAACGGGCAGCGTGCCCGTTCCGTGTCGGGTGATTGGAATATGACGATGCTTGATGTTTCTCAACAACCAGGCGAGCGATACGCGAACATACCACTGCGTAATGTCGGGCGTTTCGTGGTCGAACCGGTGGTCGGGCGTTTGGGCGGGAGTGATGAAATGAGCGACAGTCAACCAGAAATAAATGATGGACTCGATCTTGTGGCCGAGGTCGATCAGCGGATTGGGGTGGCCGCCATGACAACGCGGTTTCACGATTCACGGATCAGTGACGCGATTCGTTATCACCTTGCGGCCGGCGGGAATCGTACTCGGGCTCGAATTGCCTTTCGGTTTGGCAGGAGTCTCGGTCTGAGCGTTAACAATGCACTTCCTCTGGCCGTCGCGAGCGAAGCGGTGCACAATGCGTCGCTCATTCTTGATGACCTCCAAGATCGTGACTCAGAAAGAAGGGGGCAGCCATCAGTTTGGATGGCTTTCGGGCCTGAAGTAGCCTCACTGGCGAGCCATTTGTTAGTCTCTGCCGGATTCTCTTCACTCGCCGATCCGGTCTATGCTTCGTGCACCGGTGATCTTGTTGCACTGTTTCATTCTCGTATTGCCTCCACCGTTTACGGTCAAGAGACCGACCTCTTTCCGGGTGCAACTTCAGACACTGCGGAGCCTGGTGACGAATCGGTGCCGTGGTCAAGTTATGTGAGGGGTGCGATTGCTAAATCAGGCGGTCTGCTAAGCCTTCCGATTGAGATGCCGCTCATCGCAGCCGACCGTGGATTTGCGGTGCACATCGCCCGTAGGATGATGGGCCATTTTGCGACGGCCTACCAAATTATTGACGACCTTGCGGATGTTGCCCGTGATGAGCACCGCCAAGACAAGTCGGCGGCACCCAACGCAGTCAGCAGTCTTCGGCATAAGAGTGAAAATCGGCAGCCAGTAGATTTGGCTTTCAAAGAGGCTGCCCGGGAGGGTAAGCGAGAGCTAGACTTGGCACTCGACCTATCGCACAAAATACCGGGTGGCTGCTATTCGATCATTTCAGATGAGTGCTCTCGTCTTCTGTCGACTGCGGAAAAGGTTATTTCAAATGCCTGAGGCCTTGGTTATCGGTGGTGGTTTTGGGGGACTAGCAGCCGCACTTCGTTTGCGTGCGCGTGGTTGCCACGTCAAACTCGTTGATCGTTGTGCGGCACTCGGTGGCAGAGCACAGACATTTTCGAGAGGTGGATATCGTCACGACGCCGGCCCCACTGTGATCACCGCACCCTTTCTATTTGACGAATTATTTCAGCTGTTCAAAAAGAAATTCTCTGAGGCAGTCACTCTCACGGAACTGAATCCTTGGTATCGCTATTACTTTCCGGATGGTGAGACTTTTAGTTATGGGGGAACTCTCCAGGACACCCTCAAGGAAATCGATAGGCTCAGCCCTCGAGATGTGGAAGGATACGAAGGTCTTTTGGCGGAGTCCCAGAAAATATTCCGCGTTGGGTTCTCCGAATTAGCGGATCAGCCGTTTGATCGATTAGGAACGATGCTACGGCAGATTCCCCGACTACTCCGGTTGCGGTGTTACCGTTCGGTGTGGGGGCTCGTCTCGGAACACATTCGGGATGATCGTTTGAGGCAGGCGTTTGCCGTTCAGCCCTTGCTCGTTGGCGGCAATCCGTTTGACACGACTTGTATTTATAATTTAATCCACTTTCTGGAGCGCAAGTGGGGTATCCATTTTGCGATGGGCGGAACCGCAGCGATCGTCAAGGCAATTGCGGATCTCATGGGCGAAGTTGGTGTCGAGGTTCAGACAAACACGACGGTGAAGCAAATCATTACACGGAATGGTCGTGCGATTGGTGTCGAGTATGCCAATGGAGAGCAAGAAGATTGCGACTTGATCGTAGCCAACACAGACGCTGCCCACCTTTATCGTTGCTTGATCCCACAGCAAGACCAAAAAATCTCGGCCCGAATAAAATTAAAGCAGGCAAAGTACTCAATGGGGCTGTTTGTGCTGTACTTCGGTAGCCGGAAGCAATATCCGAACATCCCGCATCATAGTATCTGGCTCGGTAAGCGATATCGAGAACTTTTGAAAGAAATTTTTGCGGAAAAAGATTTGCCGAAGGATTTTTCACTTTATGTGCATCGTCCCACGGCAACCGATCCCTCTTTCGCCCCGCCGAAATGTGATTCGTATTACGTTCTGGCGCCGGTTCCTAATATGAACGCAAATATTGACTGGGATGAAGAAGGTCCTCGAATGACAGAGCGGATTTTATCGGCACTCGATTCAAGCATTATGCCGGGTTTGCTCAGCCATGTGGAGCATGACTTTTTTATGACACCACGCGATTTCAATACGAATTATCTGAGCGAGCGGGGGGCAGGATTTTCGGTGGCGCCTTTATTTTACCAGTCGGCGTGGTTCCGTTTTCATAACCGCGCAGAAGGATTACAGAATGTTTATCTTGTCGGGGCCGGAACACATCCGGGTGGTGGGGTTCCCGGTGTGTTGTGTTCAGCAAAGGCGACGGAACACTTGATTGCCAAAGACCTCGGATGGGAGCCGAGTCATGCCCGGGCATCATAGGCAAGATGTACATCTCGATGCGCGATCAATTTTACGCGCGAAGGGTCGTACCTTTGCCCTTGCCGCGCGGCTCTTGCCTGCAGATACGGCAGCGGATGCCACACTTCTCTACGCCTTTTGCCGTCACGTTGATGATCTCGCGGACAGCCCGACAGCGGGTCCGAGTGCACGCTCTGAACTTGTCAATTTGCGAGAGCAGATTTTCTCGGGTTCAGGGAAATTGCCTCTTGTTCGTGAATTTCTTCAGATGGCAAACCGACGTGGCCTTTCGTCCGTTTCGGCAATGAAACTCATTGACGGTGCGATATCCGATTTAGAAGATACCGTATTGATTCAAAATGTTGAGCAGCTAATTGAATATTGTTATCTGGTTGCTGGGACAGTGGGCGAAATGATGTGCCCCATCCTTGGTGGTACACCGGAATTGCTGCCGCAGGCCGCCGACCTGGGCATCGCGATGCAAATGACGAACATTGCCCGCGATATTCGTGAGGATGCCTTAATGGGTCGACAATATATCCCAGCCAACTGGATTCCAACTTTGTCGGTTGATCAGTTGTCGTCACATTCGGAGCAGACACAGTCTGAATTGACGAGAGCGGTTCAGCGTTTGTTGCGGATGGCAGAATCGCGTTACACCAAGGCACGCTCAGGTTTAGCATGTTTGCCGATGAAGAATCGCCTCGGGATCTCAGTCGCAGCGGATGTCTACCGTGAGATAGGACGTTGCATTGAACAACGGGGGTATGAGGTACGCAGGCAACGGACGGTGGTGCCGCCACACCGCAAGCTCGTGCGAACAATGCGGACACTCGCACGATGTTTATGGACGCCACTAGGCCGAAAGGTTAATGGCGAATGCTCCATTTCAGGTGTCGTCCATGAATAACGCGACCCGTAAATACGACTGTATTGTGGTGGGTGGGGGCGCTGCAGGCTTGTGCCTCGGAGCTTACCTTTCAAAGGAGGGAACTAGGGAGCACTCCTGTCTGATCCTGGAGCGTCGGGCGGAGTATACCGATGACCGTACTTGGTGTTTTTGGAAAGATCCGAACGATCCGTCTTGGATCGAAGACATGATTTCCAAACAGTGGTGGCATTGGGAAATCAGTGGAATGGGAGAGGCGATATCGCATCAGGCTTCTGAGAGACCATACTGTTACGTGCGCTCCAGCGACTTTTATCGACGTGCCGTATCGCAGATAAAACAGTGCAGTCATGTTACTTTAAAAACCGGTGTTGAAGTTTCTGAAACATGTGAGGTGGACGACGGGTGTTCTGTCCGAACGGACCATGGGGATTACTTCGCAAAATATGTGATCGATGCGCGACCGCAATTGGCCAGCGGATCGGAATCCAACGGCCTACTTCAAGTTTTCGTTGGTCGCGAAATTGTCTTTCACAAGCCAATCTTTAATCCGCATCGGGCGGTGCTCATGGGAAATCTTGCAGCCGATCATCGGGCGGTATGGTTTCAGTATTTATTGCCCCTCGATCCCTACCGCGCGTTGGTCGAAGAAACAGCATTTGCGTTGGATCACATCGAATCCGAGGAGTTAGATAGTCGTCTCGCAAAAACAATCCGAAAGTTGGCCGGCGGCCAAAATTTCGAAACGCTGCGAGTCGAAACGGGTATGATTCCCATGCAGCCCATCAAGGCTTCAGTAGGTGGCGGCTCGCGAATTATCCGCGCTGGTCTTGCCGGAGGCGCAGCACGCGCGTCGACCGGATTTGCGATTCGACGGATTGATCGATGGGCAAAACAATGCGCTGCGGAGTTGGCCGCAGGCAACCCGCCGTGCATAGCCTATTCGGGAAAAACGATTGAGCGGTCATTGGATCGAATTTTTTTGCGAGCCGTTCGATCCAACATCTCTCGGTGCCCGGAATTTTTTCTCAGAATGGCGAAAGCAACCACAGGGGATCAGTTCGCCGCGTTTCTGTCTGGCAGCAGCGATCCTCGCGTGCTTTATCCCGTGATCTCCGGAATGCCCAAGCGTCCCTTTATCGTCGCCGCAACGCAAGATTGGATCAGATAGCGACATGTCTTCAAAAGATTCATTTAGCGGAATCGATCACATGGATCTTGCTTTAAGAATTACGATTGGTTTGATGCTAATCGTGGCGGTGGCAACGTATGGAATGGCACGTAGCGAGATAGTCACGATTGGTTTGCTGTTGGTTGCCGTGGCGGTTTTCGGCATCCCGCACGGGTCATTCGATTATGCGGTAGCCAAAAAATCGGGGGTGATTTCTTCGAAGCGATCGGCGATCTTGTTTCTGAGTGTCTATGTGATCCTGGCGGCCGGTTCTTTTGCTGTCTGGATGCTCTATCCCCGCGTTGGACTTGTTGCGTTTCTTGCTTTATCAGTCTGGCATTTTTCACACGACTGGCTGGGGCGAGGTGGGTTGTATCGCTCCGCCATGGCACTGCTTGTTGTATTTGGGCCACTCGTCATTTGGCCCGATCTAGTCCTCTATTATTTCAGCGTGTTAATGTTCGCGGAATCGATCTCTGCGATTCCCCAATCGATTCTTTTATTGGGCATATTGATCGGCATTTTATGGAGTGCTGCGTG
>JAYZMM010000102.1:0-11055 GCA_036153155.1 Planctomycetota bacterium | reverse complement strand
TGATCTCGCCATTACGGGCCAGCACAATGTTTGCCCCTTCCTGATTGACCACAACCTTCAGGCGGGTGTACTGCACGGTTCCCGCTTTTTGTGCGCGAATTTCGCTCTTTTCCACATCATGCTGGCCCACGCCACCGATGTGGAAGGTCCGCATGGTTAATTGCGTTCCCGGTTCGCCGATACTTTGCGCCGCAATGATTCCGACTGCCATGCCTTCCTCGACCATCGAACCGGTCGAGAGGTCCATGCCGTAACACGAGCGGCAAATCCCGAGCGGGGCTTCACATGTCATGGGACTGCGCACCTGGATTTTTTCCAGGCCGAGATTTTCGATTTGCCGTGCAATATCGACCGTGATCATTTCTCCATCTCTCACGATCGCTTCATCGGTAATCGGATTGACGATGTTGGTCCGGCTCACCCGACCTTTGATCGAGTCGGCGAGGCGAACGTCGACTTTTTCTCCCCGATAAATAATTCCTTTGGTAATGCCCTGCGTCGTACCACAGTCATGCATGGTGATAACAACATTCTGTGCAACGTCTGCTAATTTTCGTGTCAGGTAACCCGAGTCAGCCGTTTTAAGTGCCGTATCCGCCAGACCTTTTCGAGCACCGTGCGTTGAGCTGAAATATTCAAGCACGCTTAATCCTTCACGGAAATTTGCCTTGATCGGAGTTTCGATGATTTTCCCAGAGGGCTTTGCCATCAAGCCTCGCATGCCCGCGAGCTGGCGAATCTGCTCTACGCCACCACGAGCACCTGAAATTGCCATCAAATAAATCGGGTTCACATAACCCTCTCGGCGATAATCCGTTTCCAACTCGGACATCATCGCCTTAGTGATCTCTTCGCGTGCGTGCGTACAGCAATCAAGGACCTGATTGTATCGCTCGCCCTCGGTGATAATGCCTCGCGCGTATAACTTGTTTGTTTTGAGCACATTCTTTTCGGCGTCACCAATCACCGTTCCCTTTGCCTCCGGCGTGATTAAATCATCGGTGGCAAAGGAAAGACCGCTGCGTGTGGCTTCGCGGAAACCCATTTGATTCATGTCATCGAGCAGAATAATTGTCGCTCTACGACCGAGTTCTTGGTAGCAATCCGAGATGACTCGAGCCAACTCACCGCTCCGCATCGGCAGATTGTAGAAGGCCATTCCGTCGGGAAGCACCGAATTAAAGATGACGCGACCCACGGTCGTATCGACCATGGTTGCCGAGAAGGTGTCGTCCTGCGCCTCACTTCGGACTTTCGTGCCCTCAGGCATTTTTACCCTGATTTTTGCGTGCGTATCGATCTTCTTTAACGAATAGGCCAGCAGCACTTCGTCAGTTGATGAAAAGACCATTCCATCGCCCTTGCGATCGGGCAGGGCAACGGTCAAGTAATACGATCCCATGACCACGTCCTGTGAAGGACTGATAATCGGGGATCCACTGGATGGGCTGAAAATATTGTGGATGGACATCATAAGCGTATGTGCTTCCACCTGTGCTTCAATCGACAGTGGAAGATGCACAGCCATCTGATCGCCGTCAAAGTCGGCATTGAACCCTTTGCAGACGAGGGGATGTAGCAGAATTGCATTGCCTTCCACCAGCACGGGCTCAAAAGCCTGAATTCCCATACGATGCAGGGTTGGAGCACGATTGAGCAGCACGGGATGATTGCGAATGACCTCTTCCAGAATATCCCAGACCTCTTCGTCTTTACGCTCCAGCATCTTCTTGGCACTTTTGATCGTATCCGCGTGCCCGAGTTCTTTGAGTCGGCGTATGATAAATGGCTGGAATAACTCCAGGGCAATCTTTTTCGGCAGACCGCACTGGTGCAATTTCAATTTCGGACCAACCACAATGACGCTTCGCGCTGAATAATCAACACGCTTACCGAGCAGATTTTCGCGAAACCGCCCTTGCTTACCTTTGATCATATCAGTCAAGGATTTCAACGGACGATTGCTACTGCCTAAGACAGGTCGTTTGCAGCGGTTATTGTCAAACAGTGCATCGACCGACTGTTGCAACATCCGTTTTTCGTTGCGGATGATGACCTCCGGCGCATTGAGATCGACCAATTTTTTGAGGCGGTTGTTACGGTTAATGATCCGGCGGTAGAGATCGTTCAAGTCACTTGTCGCAAAATTACCCGAGTCGAGAAGAACCAGCGGTCTCAGGTCAGGTGGAATCACTGGAATGACATCCAATACCATCCACTCGGGCTTGTTATCGCTATCACGAATCGACTCCACAATCTTGAGCCGATTGATCAATTCTTTTTCCTTCTGCTTGGATCCGGTAGTGGCCAGTTCGCCGCGAAGCTCTTCGGAAAGCCGCACTAGATCCATGCCAAGCATCAGTTTATGGACTGCCTCCGCACCCATATAAGCCTCAAAAGAACCCTCGCCGTAGTCATTCAGGGCGGTGCGGTATTCTTCCTCAGTCAGCAACTGTTGCTTTTTCAAGGGTGTGTCACCGGGATCAGTGACCACATAATCCTGGAAATAAATGACCTTCTCCAAGCTGGTCGTCTTCATGGCAAGGAAATTACCCAGACGACTCGGCATCGCTTTAAAAAACCAGATGTGAACAACCGGAGCGGCAAGCTCGATATGCCCCATTCGCTTTCGTCGCACACGGCTGTGAGTGATTTTCACGCCACAACGATCACAAATCATGCCCTTGTATTTCATGCCCCGATATTTTCCGCAGGAGCATTCCCAGTCTTTCTCAGGGCCAAAAATTTTCTCGCAAAAGAGACCATCTTTTTCCGGCCGATAGGTCCGATAGTTAATCGTCTCCGGTTTTTTGACCTCACCAAAGGACCAACTACGAATATCGTGAGGTCGGGCCAAACTGATTTTTACCGACGCATAATCGTTGATACGGTCGTAAGAGCCTTCACCAATGCTCATTTACCAGATCTCCTTAATTCGAGAATTTTCTGCCGCGGCTCGCATTCCTATCGAACGGCTTTGGCGATGAATTCCCTCATTTTTGAGGCTTGTTGCTATGTGTAAATTTTCAAATATTCTCAGAAACAGACGGTGCTTAAATCCGTCGTTTCTCCAGTTGCATATTGAGTCCAAGTCCACGAATTTCATTGGTGAGTACGTCGAAGCTAGCCGGCGTGCCTGCTTCCAGTGTGTTTTCACCTTTCACCATTGATTCATAAATCTTTGTTCTTCCTTCGACGTCGTCACTCTTCACCGTTAAGAGTTCCTGGAGAATATAAGCCGCGCCATAGGCCTCCAGGGCCCAGACCTCCATCTCTCCGAACCGTTGGCCGCCAAAGCGAGCCTTTCCGCCCAAGGGCTGCTGGGTGATCAAAGAGTAAGGGCCCGTGCTACGAGCGTGAACCTTTTCATCAACAAGATGATGTAGTTTCAACATGTAGATGTAACCCACGGTGGTTTCCTGCTCGAACGGTTCCCCAGTTCGCCCGTCGAAGAGTTGTGCTTTCCCTGTCGTCGGAAGCCCAGCATCTTCAAGGCATGTGCGAATCGTGTCTTCGGTCGCACCATTGAACACCGGCGTGACCGCTTGGAAATCGAGTTTCGACGCGGCCCAACCGAGGTGGGTTTCCAAAATCTGGCCCACATTCATTCGACTCGGCACACCCAGCGGATTGAGCATAATCTGCACGGGCGTTCCATCTGCCAAGAAAGGCATGTCTTCCTGCGGGAGTATCTTTCCGATGACGCCCTTATTGCCGTGACGACCTGCCATTTTATCACCGGTGGAGATACATCGCTTGGTCGCGATGTAAACTTTCACCATTTGCAACACACCACTTCGGAGCTCATCGCCTCGCTTCATTGAGTTCAGTTCACGATCACGTTGATCAATGGCTTCTTCTACCAACGGAGCGTGCTGTTTGTAGACTTTATTCACCGCATCAATTTTCTGTTCGCTCCGCAAATTGAGCGATGCCACATCAAACCGCGGTGCAATTTCAGCCAAAAACTTAGGATCCTGATCGGCAGAAAGTGGGGTGCCATCTTCGGTGGCGGGAGAGCGACCGATAATCTCACTAATTTCCTCTAGCATTTGAATGAACGTTTCAGCCACTCGGGCATTTCCACGAGATTCAACTTCTTTAAGCGTTTTTTCAAATGCTTTTCTTTCCTCATCCGAAAGACTCATGCGACGCGAAAATTTCTGGGTATCGATGACAATACCTTCAACTCCCGAGGGCACGTCCAGCGAGTCATTTTTCACATCTTCACCGGCACGTCCAAAAATAGCGTGCAGCAGCTTTTCTTCCGGAGTTAGCTCACTTTTTGACTTCGGCGAAACTTTACCGACAAGAATGTCACCCGGTCGGACATACGTCCCGATTTGAACAATTCCATTTTCGTCCAAATTCCTCAATGCTTTCTCGCTGACATTCGGAATATCACGCGTAAATTCTTCGCGGCCTAATTTGGTCTCGCGAATCTCGATGTCAAATTCTTCAATGTGGATCGAAGTGTAGGAGTCCTCTTTAACAAGTTCCTCACTGATAATGATCGCATCTTCGAAGTTATAGCCATCGAATGTCATGAACGCGACCAGAACGTTGCGGCCGAGGGCGAGTTCGCCATTTCGGGTGGCCGCCCCATCAGCCAGCACGTCTCCTTTTTCCACTTTTTGTCCAAGGGAGATAATCGGCTTTTGATTCTGGCAGGTTCGCTCATTGAGCCCGACAAATTTTCGCATCGGGTAGACTTCATTCCCGATTTCAATCCGATCGGCATCCACATAGCTAACCGTGCCCGCGCGACGCGCTCGGATCACCATGCTGGAGTCTTCGGCAACACTTTTTTCCATTCCCGTAGCAACAATCGGAGGCTCTGCCACCAAAAGGGGAACGGCCTGTCGTTGCATATTGGAGCCCATCAAGGCCCGGTTCGCATCGTCATGCTCAAGAAACGGAATCAGGCCAGCAGAAACCCCGACCATTTGACTCGGGGCCACATCGATATATTCAATTTGATCTGCTGCTACGAGTTCGAAGTCGCCCAAATGCCGCGCGACGAGATTGGTTGCCGAGAGTTTTCCGTTCTGCGTGGCCGCATCTGCGGGGGCAACATAGGCTTCTGCCTCCTCGTCGGCACGGAGCCAGACTACTTCGTCGGTTAATTTGCCATTGCTTAGCTTCCGGTACGGCGTCACAAGAAAACCGTATTCATCCACTGTGGAATACATTGCAAGTGAGGAAATTAACCCGATATTTGTCCCTTCAGGCGTTTCGATCGGACAAATACGGCCATAGTGGGAAATATGCACATCGCGAACCTCAAATCCTGCCCGCTTACGATTGAGACCACCCGGCCCCAGCGCTGAGAGGCGACGCTCGTGAGTAAGCATGGAGAGCGGATTGGTCTGATCGACAACTTGCGATAGTTCCCCTCGACCAAAGAAATACTCAATCGCGGCAGAAATGCTCTTGGGATTGATCAGGCTTCGGGGTGTCATGTCCTCCTGGTCTTTGAGGCTCATTCGCTCTTGAACCGTCCGTCGGAGTTTTAGAAACCCTTTCCGCATTTCATCGCTTGCCAGTTCATCGATCGTTCGCAAGCGTCGGTTGCTAAGGTGATCAATATCGTCCAATTGAACCGCTGGATCGTTGCTTACCAGGCGGATGAGATACTTGATTGAGTTCAGCAGATCATCGGGCCTTAGTGTCATCTCGTTTTCCGACACCTTCAGACCGAGTTTTCGATTGATTCGGAAACGCCCTACCTTTCCAAGACGGTAACGATTCGTATCGAAGAATTTTTCCGTGAACAGGGCACGTGCTTTCTCCAATTGAGGTGGATTGCCCGGGCGGAGTCGCTGATAAATCCGCAGAAGTGCCTCCTCATGACTGGAGGTGTTGTCTTCCGCAAGGCTATTGAAAATTAGCGGCGTTTTTGGTTCCGGCATGATCTGAATTGTGCCGACACCGGAGGTGCAAATGATTTCTGCTTTATCCTTGGAGATTTTATGCCCCGATTCGACAATGATTTCACCCGCCCGATCACTTTTCGCAGGGAAAACGATATCGTCGACCGCAATTTTTCCCTCGATTTTTCCAACGCTTCTACCATCCACCACTTTTGCGGTGGTGGTCTTGTAGAAACTTCGGATGATGTCACGATTCAGGCTGTATTTGGGGTCCATGGCCCGCAGCAGCGTCATGGCGGAAAACTTTCCACTCTGATCGATTCTGACTGTTAAGCTGTCTTTCTTGCTTACGTTCAGTTCAATCCAACTGCCGCGCTCTGGAATGATTCGACAACTGTGCAGCATGCGATCGCTCGTGTCGGCTTCGCACACAAAATCGACTCCGGGCGAACGATGAAGTTGGCTGACAACCACACGCTCAGCACCATTAATAATGAATTCGCCACCGCCGAGCATGATTGGCATATCACCCAAATAGACCTCTTCCTCGATCGGCTGTTCTTTGGTTAAACGCAACCAAACCCGAAATGGCCTGCCATAGGTGAGTCGCAACTGCCGACATTCATCCGGTTCATATCGCGGCTTGCCTAATTCATAGCGGAGATACTCAAGTCTCAGCGTCTTGTCGTAGCTCTCGATGGGAAAGATTTCCTGGAGGACTGCTTCCAATCCCTCGCATTTACGTTGGGCGTCAGCAACCCCATATTGCAGAAATCGCTCGTAGCTCGCAGTCTGGATGTCGGTCAGACTGGGCAAAGGGTGAGGTGCGTTGTCGCCTCCAAAGTAGCGAACTTCTGTTGGATTCAAACGTCGATTAGCCGTCGTTGCCATGTGAGACACACTCCTAGCAGTGATAATTTGCGTCAGCGATGAGAATGCGACATGCTCTTTGCGCGCAGGAAGCCGACCACAGCAGCGAGAACTCGTGGGGAGAGTGCCGCGGTTCGGGTGATTGCAAAAAATAGTCGCGATTGCAGTTCATAAAGTTCAACCAAAAGAATCGATGGCGTCGTCCGATCTCGCCCGATAAATCGGGCACTGCTCGTTACACTCCCCGAATAACGGGGAGCGTAAGTTACTGGACCGATACCGTGGCGCCCGCCTCTTCCAGTTTTGCTTTCGCTGCTTCCGCTTCTTCCTTGGGAATTCCTTCTTTTACCTTGCTGGGAACACCATCTACGAGTTCCTTGGCTTCTTTGAGCCCCAGTCCGGTCAGTGCACGAACTTCCTTGATCACTCCGATTTTCTTGTCGCCGAAGCCCTCAAGGACGACATCGAATTCGGATTGAGCTTCTTCTCCACCGCCTGCACCATCGCCACCATCAGCGGGACCCGCCATGACGACAGCACCACCGCCAGCAGCCGGCTTGATGCCATGCACCTCCTCAAGGTAATCGCTCAGTTCTTTTGCTTCTTTAAGGGTCATCGCGACGATTTTGTCGCCAAACTCCTTTGTTGCATCGCTGAATTCTACTGTTGCAGTTGTTTCTTCAGACATCTCGCATCTCTCCCTTTCTGTTTAACAGGCAACCCAAGGTTGCACCGAATATGAATTTGATTGAAATAATGTTTTGTTTGAAAGCTTTTACTCTTCTTCCTTGCCACACTGCTCAATTTGACTGACCAGACTGCCTCCTGGCCCCAGTAATTGACCCGCCAAATTGGCACCCGGACTAAGTATTTGCCCGAGTAAAATGCTGAGTTGTTCGGCTCGACCGGGCCACTTACTCACGTCGTGAACCTGTTTTTCGGTCAAGGGAGTTTGATCCATCACTCCACCTTTGGCCGAGAACCCCTCGTATGTTTCATCTTTGGTGAGGCGAACCACCTCCTTCGCCAGCGAGACGATGTCTTCACTTCCCCAGACGACCGCAATCGGGCCTGCAACTGACTCAAAGGCGGCTTCCAGCGGCGTACCCTGGGTCGCTCGGCGAGCAAGGCTATTCTTCACTACCGATAAGTGAATATTCTTGGATCGCAGTTCGCGGCGCAACGTCATTGTGTTGTTCGCATCCAAACCAATAACGTTAACCAACAGGCAATCGCTTTCACCCGAAAGTTGCTTGGCAATGTCTTCACTAATTAAATTTTTGACGTATTTGCTCATGACTTACCTACTCGCCAGGACTTTCCAGACACGATCTGTGCTTGGCAGGCTTTGGCATTACTATGAAAATTGAATGTTTCTTTCATCAACTCATTTAGGCTGCAATGTGAATTCCCGGTGTCATCGTTCCACTGATGGAAATCGTTTTTACATACTGTCCTTTGGTCGTCGCCGGCTTCATTCCGTTAATGCAATCAATAAAGGCTTGAACGTTCTCGCCAAGTTTTTGCTCATCGAATGAGAGTTTGCCCACGACTGCCTGAACATTGCCACCGGCGTCATTTCGGAATTCAACTTTTCCCGCTTTGTATTCCTGCACAATCTTGCCCACATCCGGAGTCACCGTTCCCGCCCGAGGGCTGGGCATCAGTCCGCGCGGACCAAGCAAGCGACCGAGGGGACCAACAAGGCCCATCATGTCGGGAGCGGCAATGCACGCATCAAAATCGAGCCAACCATCTTTGATCTTTTTTGCCAAGTCTTCGTCGCCCACTTCATCGGCACCCGCATCGCGTGCCGCATCCGCCGCCGCGCCCTTCGCAAAGACGACAACTCGCTTGGTGCGACCGATGCCGTGTGGCAGCACGATTGAACCGCGTATGATTTGATCGGCTTGCTTGGGATCGATTCCGAGCCGCATGGCAATTTCTACAGACTGATCGAACTTCAGCCCGCTAAAGCTTTTCAGCAGTTCAACCGCCTCTTTCACAGAGACCGGATCTTTGTCTGCTACCTTTTCTTTCAGGCTCGCCATGCGTTTGGATGGGGCTGCCATGACATGTTCTCCGCTTGTTTTCGTTAGCTATTTATTTAGTGCTATTTGCTTGGTGCTTGTGGGCTAAGAAAAATTATTCCGTTGTCGTAAACCTCTGCCGAGCGAGTGGCGTCGTTGCAAAATCATTAATCAACAACTTCTAAGCCCATACTGCGAGCCGTGCCTTCGATGAGCCGACGTGCATTTTCGTTGTCACTCGCATTAAGGTCCTTGATTTTCATGTTCACGATCTCATCCACTTGTGCGCGGGTAACGGTGCCAACCTTGTCCTTATTGGGCACCCCCGAACCTTTCGCAATGCCGGCAGCTCGCTTAAGCAGTGCTGAGGCCGGCGGGCTTTTCGTTGTAAATTCGAAGGTGCGGTCGCTATAAACATCGACAACGACCGGAATGGGCATTCCACCGGCGTCTTTCGTCTGATCGTTGAATTGCTGGACGAACTGACCCAAATTGATTCCAAATCGTCCCAGCGCAGTACCCACTGGAGGAGCGGGGGTTGCCTGCCCTCCGGGAACCTGAAATTTCACCGTTCCAGCGTGTTGTTTTGCCATTGTCTTTCGTCTCTTTCTTACGGTCGCAATTCAAAACCGAAGCATGCCGACCGTCACTTGCAAAATTGAATCGATCGGACACTCCATATGGTCTTGAGACTCACAATTTTTCAATCTGCCAATGTTCGAGTTCAACCGGAGTGGAGCGACCGAAGATGTTGATCATGACCGTCACTCGGCCATTCATTTCATCAATCGTATCGACATCACCCTCAAAGTTTTCAAACGTGCCCTCATTGATTTTCACACGATCGCCCAGGGCAACACCGATCTGCAATTTCGGCTCTTGGGTTTCTTCGTCGTCTTCCTCAGGAATAATGCGTGCAACTTCGCTTGGCAGCATGGGCGTCGGTTGGCCTGCAGCTCCCGTGAAGTCACCAATCCCTGTTGTCTCGCGAACCAGAAACCAAGTTTCATCGTTAATGATCATGTGGACCACGATGTAACCCGGATACAGTTTCTTCTTGACGACCTTCTTTTTGCCCCCTTTAAATTCGGTGACCATTTCGACCGGGACAATAATTTCCTGGAAGAAGTCGTCCAAACCTGCCATTTTTACGCGGCGTTGCAGTCCCGCTGCGATGGAATCCTCGCGATTGCTTTGCACCTTGAGGATGTACCAATCGAGAGGACGCTCTTCGACACGCGATTCGACGGGCCCCACATCTAAGTTTTCCTCCACTGGTGCGATATCGTCGACTTGACCATGATCGCCCGCGCGCTCTGCCTGCTCCTTGGCAAGTTCCGCCAAATCGTCCTCGTCGGCCCACTCGGCAAATTCTTCGGCATCGCCGCTATCGGCCATCGAATCTTCTTGCTGCAGATCTTCCGTCGGCTCCGAAGAAGAGTCTTCGTTCGGAACCAGCGTTGCACCTTCTTCCGCTTCGGAAGCGACACCGCTTTCGTCGACCTGTTCTTGTTCCTCAATCACGACAATGTCCTTTTCCTTTTGCCACGACGCGATCTGCGATGCGCGGCGTTCAGGCTCGCACCTATCCAACGATTCCTAAGTACTTAAAGACCATGGCCCAAATAAAATCAAACATGAAGAGGAAGCCCGCAAGGAACAGGATGGTAATCAACACCACCATTGACCCGCGCACTAACTCTGTCTTTGTTGGCCAAGAGACCTTACTCATCTCAGCCTCAACGGAAATCAAAAAATCGGCGAAGCTTGCAAGATTCACAACCCGATAGGCAATCCACAGGCCAACGGCGAGCAAGGCAGCAGGCAGACCAATCCGCATGGCAACGTCGGTCGGATCGGCTGAGAGGTGCAGCCGCCAGCAACCAAGCAACATCGCGATGGCAATTGCCGCAAACGTCACCTGTCGCGTAATACGACCCTGATTTCGTTTGTAGAGCCCGGCCTGGAAAAGGTTCTGCACGAACGATGCCGAACCGCCGCCCGTTCCCGACTCTTTCGATTTCGATGATGTTGCCATGGTTGTGTCACCCACAAAGCATCGTTACGCGATCGACATCGTTACCCTGTCGATCTAACTCTCAAAACCTTCAAACCACAAATCTCTCACCAATCCTGATTGAAGCAACGCAAGGACCAAGCGCTACCCGGCCTTGCCTTAAAATGGCAGGGGCGGCGGGAATCGAACTCGCAACCTCTGGTTTTGGAGACCAGCGCTCTGCCAATTGAGCTACGCCCCTCCAATTTAAAACTACTCCAGGATC
>JAYZMM010000101.1:0-18377 GCA_036153155.1 Planctomycetota bacterium | reverse complement strand
CTGCTCGTTTGCGCTGGGGGATTACATTGATGCTCTATTGTCAACGCTCACTGTTCCATGCCCCCTTAATTTTTACGTTGCATTTCGACGCCAGACGCCGCTTTTCATCTTAACGCTCTTAAACGGCGTCTGCGAAAAATGCGTGGTAATGCAGACCCGATTAGAGACGCTACAACGTGCTCCTACTTTATCTTTTCACCAAGGGGTAATCAACCATTCGCTCATTTTTTTGCACGTTTTGCGACATCCGCCATGGTTTTCGCGCAGGGCTACCCAGAGGTCCATTTCATGCAATGCTTCAATTATTCTTGCAATCGACGCCACCCGTTCAAGGCAGTTTCATTTACGGAGCGTCGATCGAAGATGCAGCGACGCAAAAATCCGACCGTCGACGGCACCTGCCCGGGAAAAATAACTGCGGCAATTTGCCTTTTGCTGCAAGCGAGACATAAAATGGGGCAGATTCACAAAAAGGGATGGTTCCTGATTCTGCCCGCCTAACTCCGATTGCGGTGAGCGGTTAAACTACTTTTACCGTGAAGAAATCGAATCCCACGCGCCGACCGATTCGCAACTACTTTAGTCGCCGCGAACAGTGGCGACTCTTTGCCCTGATCATGGGTCTTGGTTTGGTCGTCGTGGTGATGCGAGAAGCTGCGAAGGAAGAAAACTGGTATTGGTTAACCGGGGACGGGCAGCAAACCGCTAGCGTTTCGCAACGGGAATATGATACCGCCTATCAACCGACGCTTCCGACCAAACGCGCTGACTCCGTCACTATTAAACCAAACACTCCACCTCGCGTTGATTTGACGCAGCGATATTTTCCCGGTGTGATTGGTGAGCATCTACAACGTGTCGAAGATAACCGCACACACCAACATCCCGAAGAGGCTGCCGCTTGGTTTAATCTTTGGCAAGTGCTGAATCAGAGTGAAGATCGATTCATCGAGCCTGCATCCCGTGGTTCGGTAACTTTCGGGGAACTCTTTGAGCAACCCGATATTTTCCGAGGTCAACTGGTAACCATTGAGGGAATTGCGCGACGTGCAGAGTATGTAAAAGCAGCGCATAATAATCGCGCGCAAATCGATGGGTATTACCGAATGATCTTGCGATTGCGCGGGGGTCCGAATCGACCGGTATTTCTTTACACCTTAGAGATACCGGAAGGCTTTCCGTTAGGTGAATCGATTGAAGCTCCCATCGAGACGACGGCCTTTTTTTACAAAAACTGGCTTTACGAAGCGAATGGACTTTCATGGATAGCACCGGTACTGCTCTCAAAAAATGTTCGCTGGCAACCACCCGCGGCAACGCAACCTTCGATCACGCTGGCAGTTGGCGTTGCCCTCATCGTTAGTCTCGCATTGTTGTCGGTGGCAGTGGCATGGTGGCTGATTCGGCAGAGTTCACGCATTGTGAAAAATCCGGAAAAAATCCGTCTCGCCTATCGTTCACCGGAGGACATTGACCCGGAAACCGTGGACAAGGCGACCCGCGAACACTTGCAGGAGCTACAATCTCAAGAAGCACAAGTCGATGAATAAGTCACAGGGCGTGACGACCACACAGCAGAAAAAGTAAATATGCGGATTCCTGTTTTTACCCAAAACCTTGACAGACGACGCGGTGATAACGCAGCGCCGCTCGGCTGTATCCTCCTACTCCTCTTCCTCCTCGGATTCGCTACATCGGTAATGGCGGACAGTCCGAAGACCGGTGCGGGAGTCCTGCCCTCCGAAAAACCGAGCACACCGCTGCCGCTTCGGCCACGGGAGATTCTCGCCGAGGTCGGCATTAATCCCGACCAGTTACAAGAAATCCACCGTGTCGAAGCACCCCTTGAGAAGGCTGCCACACGCACACTCATTCTGCAATTACTATTTCGGCTTGAGGCAATGCCACAACGCAATCTCGAATACTGGTCGGAAGAAAATGGGCGGGATCAGGATCGACCCTGGGAAAAATCTTCGCCGCTCGGTAGCAGTTTTTTCCTTGCCGGCAAGGCAAAATTGATCGATGCAATTATGCTTGACGAACGCGACCAGCTGAAATTTGAAAAAAAACGCGTTTTTCGATACCAAATTTCCCTGCCCACATCCGCCGGACCGCAGCCAGCCATACTTTTTACATCGACTGTGCCAAAGCAGTTACCCCTGGGGGAACCGATAAGCGTTGAGTGCAGCGCTCACACCGTGTTTGTCGGTCTTGATGATGCCACTGGCAATCCCCTATTCATCGCACCACGGCTTGCCTGGCATCCTGACACATTGCTCGGGGATCTAAAAATGGATGTGAGCCTTTTGGAAAACATTGAAAATTCAAAGCCGCTCCGAGGCGAAGAATTTGAAGCGTTCTATCAAATGCTCGCTGCAGCAAAACGCACGGCGGCCGGCGAGTTGTCGCGGCACGCATACAACCAGTTGCTGCATGAAACAAAAATGAACCAACAGGCTCAGAGTCAACTTAAAGACTCTGGCATACCCTTGAGTGATACCGAACTCAGGAAAAAAACACTGCTTGAAACGCAGCTTGACTATATGCAAAAGAATGCCAGCCATCCGTTCGTCCCGCTGGTAGAGCATCCGGATCGATTCAACGGACAATTAATTATGCTACGGGGCACTGCTTATCGGATTGTAAAAGTCCGGATCAACGAACCGGCAATACGTCAACGATTTGGCATCGACCACTATTATCAGATTGACATGCGGGTCAACCTGGAGCACAAGGTCAAACTGGTCACATCACGAACCGAAGAAGGCGAAACAGAAAAAGTTAAAGACGAGAAGATTGTGACTCAACACCCGGCAACGTTTTGTGCACTCAGCCTACCACCGGGCATGCCAACCGGAGACAACCTGCTCGAACCAATTCGCGTCGCCGGGTTCTATTTTAAAAACTGGCAGTATCAGACAGCTCAAATGCGAGGCGATCAGACCGCCGAGCGGGTCGCACCGATGCTGATCGGTCGCCAACCTGTATGGGATGTACGAAAGGCGAGTGAACTGGAGAAATATGGCGGCCTCGTTGTCGGCATTTTGTTTCTCGTGGTACTGTTGGCGATCTGGGGCATTGTCTGGTGGACCGGACGCGGTGACGTGGCGATTGGAAAGAAATTCCGCGAAGTGACCGGCAGTAATGACCCCTTAGCTCTAGATGTTGAATTGGACGGTGCAGAATTGACTTTTCCATTTGAAAATCCGCACGCGGCCCCACCTGGAGTCGATCGCGAGAATGACGCATAATCTGCACCCATCGTGAGATCTACGGGCGGAAATGTTGACGCCCCCGCAGAACGAAATGATAATGCCTACGGGTGAATCAGATGAGGAAAATGAAGCCGATGATCAGCCGAACCATCCGTCGCGGATTTACGCTTGTTGAGTTGCTGATAGTGATCGCCATTATGGGCATCCTCACCTCCCTGCTATTACCAGCGGTAAATTCTGCACGGGAACGCGGACGGCAAACCGTCTGCAGTGCCCGGATGCAGCAGATCGGTTTAGCTCTCACGAAGGCGACCGCAAATAAAAAGGGGAAGACGCTTAAATCGGGCACCGGCACGATCAGCCTGCTGGATCCTCGATATCTCCAGCCCGATCCGACTGCGACCGAGACATGGAAACAAAAAGGCACACTCTCGGCAGAACTCCAGGATGAGACGGATGTCTGGCAGTGCCCATCGAACCCGAATCCATCGGGAGTCAGTTTTGGTTTCAATTCTCGCCTGCGCGGCATGGGCCCCAAAGACGCTGGACGAATTGTACTGATTGAATTCAATCAACCGACAGTGCATGTGGCAAAAACAGCTGACTCTTTCGATGTAGATTCCTGGGAAGATGATAATCCGCTCTGGACTGAGGCTGATCATTTTGCGCCTCGCCATTTCGATCTGGCGAACGTTTACACGCACGGAAAGTCCGTAGCAAGTTATCGGTCGGAGGATATCGACCCCACGGATTGTTATTTCCAGAAAAAATATTGGCTGCCGTATCGCGACCGAATGCAGAGAATCAACTGGGGCTCAAAATCACCTGATACCGCGACGTACAACAATGAGAACGCCGCGGGCAATCAGGAGCAAGATGATCCCTACTACGACAGTTGCGACCTGAAATAACGCCTCAACAGAGGGCCCAAAAGCCTGCAATCTACAGCGAGACCGTCACCGACAGGCTATTTCTAGTTTTTCAGATCCAACTGGAACTTATAAATTCCGTCGACCTGCTTCCACTGTGATTCCGGCCATGTTCGCGGCGATTCATAGTCCAGTAATTGCGTCTGAACAGGACCGATCGGTACGCGAAACACCGTGCGACCGGGTGATACCTGCCGCTCTCTTCCATTAACACCGATGCGAAACGGAGTTTGAGTGGTGTTATTAAAAATCAATTCACCTTGAGGAGTTTTCTTGGTGGGCGGCGCAACAATCGACTTGCCGCCTCGCTTTACCTTTTTGGTCGTCTCTTGTAGCCCGCCCACATCGCGGCTCAAGCGGGCTAGATCTTCCTTGCGAACCAAATGCAACTGTTCTGCAATCGTGTCGATCAACTCAAATCGCTTGGTAATCCTCGCCGTCAGCCTTTCCAAGGCGGATGTACGTTCTGCCGGCGTCGCGTCGTCATCAAGAACGGGAATGGGTGTTGTCGGGATCGACGGGACATCCGTTTTATCTGTTGCTCCGGAGGCGTCGGCTTTCTGAGTCTCCGCCATCGAACCCCTCGGAATTTTATTGCCGGGCCACATCAACTTTCGCAACCGCGCCAAATCATCTTCACGCATTTGTTCGAGTGACTTACGAATCAATTCCAACTTGCCTAACTGTGCATCAACCACGAAGAGATGTTCCTCGAGATGTTCGATACGTTCCTCAAGCGGATCTTCTTCCTCGGCGCGCAAGACGCAGGGGCAAAAACCCAGAGACAACAAAAATAACAAAAGAAGTGCGGGCTTCATGGCTTCTTCCAAGAGAAAGAGTCGGCGTTTGTTCCGGGCCGCCATCGCAGCCCAGTGCCCATTCTAATCTGCGGAAGAAACGAATCAACGGGCACTGATGAGATATAAACTCTTGCCCAAACTCTCGATCTTAACGCCGAGGATGAAATGCCTGATGAATTTGCTGCAACCGGGACACATCGACGTGCGTGTATCGCTGCGTTGTCGCAATACTGGCGTGGCCCAGCATTTCCTGGACCTGCCGTAAGTCGGCGCCGCCGGTAAGCAAGTGGGTGGCAAAACTATGCCGCAACGTGTGCGGACTCACCGTGTCGGCAAGGCCGAGACGAGCGATATATTTTTTCACCAGTTCCCAGATTCGCTCCCGGCGAAGTGGTCCCCCTCTGGCAGAAATGAGCAACCACTCTGGTTCAAGATCGAGACGGGAGGAAATCGCTTCCCGTTCCGTCGCCCGATATTCTTCGACCGCATCCACTGCCCGTCTGCCGAGCGGCACCATACGCTCTTTGTCCCCTTTTCCCCGACAGCGGATAAACTTCTTTTTGACGGAGTAATCGGCAAGCTTCAGTTCCGAAATTTCCGAAGCGCGGCACCCGGTCGCATAGAGCAATTCCAACAGGGCGCGGTCACGTCGATAGTGAGGATCACGTTTCCCAGGTGATTCTAGCAATCGGGCAACGACATCGGCCGAAAGCACGTCAGGAACGCGTTGCCAGAGTTTAGGCGATCCGAGCAATTCGGCGACATTCTCTTTCAAAAAACCCTCGAGTTGTAGAAACCGAAAAAATGTTTTCAACGAAGCCACATGCCGCGCGATGCTTGATGGCGCGAGCGATTTACGATGCAGCCATTGCACATACTGCGATAATTCACTCACAGTTAACTTTTTAATCGACCGCTTTCCGAGCCACTCTAGAAATCGTCTTAAATCGCGCCGATAGGACAACAGTGTGTTTTCCGAAAGGTGACATTCGGCTCGCAGATAATCGAGCCAGAGGGATAAAAAACGGGTATTGCCACCGTCGATCGGTGGTGACTTCGAGGATCGCGGTTTGCGATATGCGGTACGGAGAGGTCGTTTCGCCATACCTCTTTTTTCGGATTAATGGGCAGCCTCTTTTTGGTGTTTTATCGGTATTCCTCGCGGTTCTGACGCTCGATTGCCCAGTTATGCGACCTGGGGCAATTACGCACCGATTGGCGCAGGACGCAACTGCCGTTAAGCTCGCGCTTGGCATGCAGAACATCGTCATTCTCAAGCCTTACCGCTTTGTCCCGCCATACCGCAATCGCTTCTGGTCGCGGTTGCTGATCCGCACGCTCATGCGGCCCTACCTCAAGCGATTTTATGGCCTTGAGCGTTTTGAATGTGTTGACGGAGAAAAACTGCGGGCCTCACTCAGCGCAGGCCACGGCATTCTGATCATCTCTAACCATATTCGCCAATGCGATCCAATGGCCTGCGGTCACCTGACCCGCGTTGTCCGGCATCCGATGTATTGCATGGCGAGTCGCCACGTGTTCGAAAATGCGTGGCTTGATCGCGTCCTCTCTCGTCGTTGCGGTGCGTTTAGCGTTTACCGCGAAGGAACCGATCACGCCTCGCTCCAATTTGCAGTGCAATCTCTCACACAACCGGATCGGCCGGTGGTGATTTTTGCCGAGGGTTCCGCGAGTCGAATCAATGACCGCGTGCAGCCGATGCTCAACGGATCGGCACTGATCGCACGCACTGCTGCGCGTCGCCGCGCGAAACAAGATCCAGCGGGCAAAGTCGTTATTCACCCGCTGGCATTCAAGTATTTCTTTCGAGGTGACCTGAAGCTTTCGGTCGAACCAGTGCTCCGGAATATTGAACGACAACTCGAATGGCCTACCGATCCCGCCAAACCGTTACTCGCTCGAATCCGTCGCATTGGCAGCGAACTGCTTGGGCGTCTCGAATTCGAATGTTTTGGTGAGTCGAAGGCAACAGTTCATTCAGGTAGATGTTTGCATGAACGAATTGAACCTTTGATTGAGTCAATGCTTACTCCACTCGAAAAACGCTATGACACGAGCGGCGGTCGCAGCATCTATATCCGCGTTCAACAGGTCCGAACCAAACTACTTCCCGACCTGATCGCAGGGAAATTGAATGACACCGAAACCGCAGTGCGACATCGCGAACTGAAAACCCTTTATTCCGTGCAGGACTTGGCGTGTTATCCGCGAGATTATCTGGGCGACAACCCGTCGAACGAGCGGATACTGGAAACAGTCGAGCGTCTCGAAGAGAATCTCACTGACCGAGTCACCGTCCATCGTCCGTACGATTGCGTGATGCAGGTTGGCGATGCGATTGAGGTACCCGTCAGACGTCAGCGGCCCGGCGAGGCGACGGAAACCGATAGCAAACCTACCGAGGCTGACCCACTTACCTTGCAAGTAGAAACTGCCATCCAGAAGATGGTAGACCATCTTTGTGAAAGGGGCCCGGCACCATGAAACAATTATGCCTCGGACTAACACTTTGCGTTCTGATCCCCCTGCTGGCGCCACGCGTAATGCCCGCAGAGGAAGAACAGTGGCATCGCCTGTTCAATGGTCGCGATCTTTCCGGGTGGCATGCCGTCCCCGCTTCCACTGCAGGTGATTGGTCGGTAAAGGATGGGGCGATTGTCGGAAGCGGTAGTGAAGATCGCCTTTCCTATCTGGTCTGGAACAACGATGAACTGGCGGATTTCGAGTTCACGCTCCGCTATCGTTTGCACGGAAGGGGAAATAGTGGAATCGAAATCCGTGCCGTACGCGACCCTTCAGAGCGTCGCCCCTTTATCGGATACCATGCCGATCTCGGCCATGTCGGTATCGGGCCTCACATTCTCGGGGCCTGGGATTTTCATTTCGCCGGACGCGAGGAACCGGCATGCAGACGAGGGACCCGATTGACGATCGCCGCCGATGGAACGTGCGAGCGAGAAAGGATCTCAAATCCCTTACCCCTTTCAGCGATCCACCAGGAGGGATGGAACCACGTGCGAATTGTGGCACAGGGAAACCGCTGCGCATTTTATTTAAATGGAAAACTTTCCGCTGCGTTCTGCGATCAAGCCGCTGGTTCCACCTTTCAAGCCGGATCGATCGGATTGCAGATCCATGACGCGGGAACGCGTATCGAGTTCAAGGACATCCAGCTTCGCTTAATGACAAAGGGAAAAAAAGAGAAAAATTAGTTTCCTTGGTTCTCGCCTCGAAGTACGATAGATCCGGGGTAGCGGAGGGCGAACTCCCACTTCGGCATCCCCAGGTTTTCATGCCCAGGTTTTCATGGCGATGACCATCTATTTCATCAGAACATCGAAGAAAAGGCTATTCATGCAACCCATGCAATCGACCCGTTACCGATTTCGCTGGCGAATGTTCTTAACACTCGTCTCTCTGGTTTGCCTGACTTGCGGATTGCGCTTGTTCACGACTGCAACGGCGGAAGATGCTCCTGCCACAAAGGCAAGTTCCCAGCCCGTGCTCCGATACGATCCGCTCTCTCAATCACTCAAGCCACTCGAAAAAAATAAAATCATTCCCGGAAAGATTTACAACCACTTCAGCCCGGCGCACAACCGCTATGTGTGGGCCTATGCGTTACACGATGGCAAGTGGTCGTATCCGCTCGGCCCGGGGACCACAGAACTTCCGGACCACTTCGATTTGGTCACGCCTCCCGCACTCACGAGGGCACTACTGGAACAGCGGGCAGGCGAGTGGCTGGCGCGAAGCCGACAGGAGGGAAGTCCGATTTTAGCCCGACTGGAAGCCGACGATCACTGGGAACTGCTTGAGTTCCGCAGTGTTCGCTCACACTTCGACCTTGATTCAGGACATCGCTGGGAGTGGCATGGAGAGCAGCGGATCGGCGTATTGCATTCCCACGGGCGAAGATGGAAATATGTGAAAGGGCATTATCAACCTGCCTTTTAGCCGATTCTGCGGTAGCCGGGAAAAATTACGCGGCTTTTTGCTTGTTCGTGGGAAAATCTCTGCTTAAATAAATATTGCGGTGAAAACTGCATGGCACCCCTGACCGTTTTTCTCGTCGGGCGATGCATCGATCAATAACGAAAAAGACTCGGGGGCGGTACCATGTCGACCAAGCAGCAGCGTTTGCTCCTCTGCGCCGCAGCAATCATGAGCTTGGGATGGGTCGATACCGTAGTCGCCCAGCGGGAGTCGAGCCCTCGCTATCCGGCGCGCGGTTCACAACGGTTTTCCTGGAATACTGCAGCCGAGCGTCGGGTGCTGACCCCCGATATCAACAACGGCCGTGTCGTCTATGCGGCACAAACCAACGCGACTCCGACGGACTGGGATATCTTTGAACCCTACACCACGTCCAACGAGATTTTTTATTACGGGCCGCCCTCATTCACGGGGCCTTACATTTACCCGACCGCGCATCGACTCACGACCAACGCGTATCGCGACGGCCCAGAACGAGATGAATATGGCCAAAACTCACCGGTCCTAGCTTCCAATGGCGCAGCCGCTTGGGACACACCTTACGGTGTTCGGGTCTTTTGGGGACTGGGAATCGATTTTCCACGCGATAGCCTGCTTGAGGTGGGACCTCCGCACCGCGATGGAATTATGCCACCGGTCATCTCGGGCGATCACGCGCTTTGGGTGGAGCATTTCGATAATGGTGCAAGTCAGTGGCAGACGCCCGTTGTGCATCAGCTTTCGACCGGCAACACTTTCGAACCAAGTATCGCGTTGACACCAGGACTGGAATATCGACAAGTCAGCCTTTCCGGCAACCACGTGTTCGAGGTAATCGGTCAACAATCGGGCGGTTCGGTCTTGGCAAGTGATATTTACCACTGGAACATAACCGATAACACACCCAGTCCGGCGAGGGTTAGTCCTATCGACTCTCCGGCAACCGGTTCTATCATGGCCGAGTGGGGCCTTGCCTCTTGGCAGAACCAAGCCGCCTGGATCGCTGGCGACACTGCCACCGAATCGCCGGAAATATGGATGTACAATGGGGAGTCGGCAACGCAGATCACGGACAACGCCTGGCCTGAGCACGACGTCGGAATTGCGGATGGAAGACTTGTTTGGAAACAACTCGCCGGATATGACGCGACAACGGGGGCCCCGATTTACGGAGTGCAATATTTCGATGGCACCGATATCCACAATTTTGGCCGCGGAAGCTACCCCGTAATTTCTGCCGAAGGGGTCGCATGGGTCACTGAGGGTGGTGGGATTTCCTACCATGACATCGCACGCAATCGAACGGAACTGATCGTCGAAGATGGTGCGAACGCACGGAATTTGGCGATCGATGGCTCGTCGATCGCTTTTTATGCGGATAATGCAATGGAGGAAATGCCCCAGGCACGTGTCGTGGACGGTGAGATTCAGCTGGAAATGTTCGAGAAAGAGGTTTACGTCTCATCTTATCTCGGCGGTACGTTCAGCATGGCTTATTCGAATGTATCCGGAAGTCCACTCGCGGGAGTCGATCTGGGTGACTTAGATCTCTCGCACGTAACCTTCGACGGCAATGACCTAACCGGCACCGACTTCTCGGGCAGCGATCTTTCCTTTGCAACGGGCCTGGAGACGACCACCGGAGCGGCCATTTACTCCTACCGCACTACGCTGCCTGCTGGCTTCGATCCGGGGGGAATTTCGGCATCCTGGTACTATGCGACGCCGGAGCCGACAAGTGTGCTGCTCGCGATGGTGGGATTATTCTTCTGGCCACGACGGGTCCGACGCGTTGTTTAACGCCGCCAGCCCCAGTCAAAAAAATTTCGTCGTCGATACCACTCGGGTGTTGTCTGTTCGCGAGCGCGTGCATTTTCCATAGAATCACGACGCGCCTGGTTGGCTCGGTCGTTGGCGCGGTTGGCTTGAGTCTGTTGTCGCTGCTGCATTTGAGCATTGCGCGATTCAGACTGACGGGCATTTTCAGTGCGACCGCGTGTCACTTCATTTTGTCGTCGCGATTGCTCTGCGGATCCCCGCTGTACGTGCGTCTGCCGGACTTGCAAAACTTCGCGCACCGCAGCCTGAATCTCCGGGGCGGACATGTTGGCCAAATCAGGCAACTGCTCCTGCAAACGTTTACGATGCGGTGCGGCCAGGACGGCCATATAGCTACCAACCCAATCACGCGCCTTCTGCACCTCAGGGCTCATCAGGACATCGAGTCGCGCCTCCGCATCGCGAAGATACTTTCGCAGTTCGTCGACATCCATTTCTTGAACGTAGGCATTGCAGCGTTCTTCCAGTTGATCAATCTCTGCCGGTGTGTAAAGCTGCAGCGACAGCCAGTCCTCCATCGCCTCTTCCGCTCTCTTCCAGCGGGGACTTGCAAGAATTTCTTCTTTGCTCATTTCATCAAGGCTTTTTTCTCCGGCGGGATCAGCAATCAATACAGAGGGAATCACCACAACTGAGGTGCAGAGAGTTAGAATGAGCAGGCGAAACATCTTGGTGACCTTTCGTTGAAACGGATGGCGGACCCGATCGATTGTAATTTACAAAGCGAAAAAAAACAGCATTTCCTCGGCATTTATTGATCGAGGCGAATGTAAACTCGCGCAATAATCGGAGATTTTCAGATTGCATTTTCTCTTTAACTCCGTATATCAGACAATCTCAGAGTAGCAACAAGCCGAAACGCAGCCATCCCAAAATAGCATCCCGGCAACTCACGCCAATGACCGGCTCCCCTTCCCTCCGCAAAGTAAATCCAATTCAATGCAGCTAGGATGATGCAAGGCTTATATAAGTTTACTTTATTCAACAAATCGAAGGGGGCGGACGATGAGCTATTATCTTGAGGCATTAAAAAAATATGCGGTGTTTCACGGGCGTGCACATCGGGCTGAGTTCTGGTGGTTTGTGCTCTTCAATGCCATCTTCAGCTTTGCCTTGAACATCATTTTTGGTGCTCGCGTAGGCGTCCCTGAAGAACCTGTCTCGAGTGCCTCGCCGCTGGCCATCTTGCCCGCGATCTACGCTCTGGCGGTTTTGCTGCCCGCGATTGGTGTGAGCATTCGCCGGTTGCACGACACGAATCGGAGTGGTTGGTGGCTGCTGATCGCGTTCTTTCCGATCGTGGGTGGAATCGTGCTGATTGTGTTTTATGCCCAAGCAGGTGACGCTGGAGAAAACCAGTTCGGTGCGGATCCGAAAGCCGCCCCGCCCGGCCTGGACTTCTGAGACGCACGATTTTTCGCACTTTTGATTCGCGTTTTTTACACTATCGGTATGCGCAGTGCGAACCGCCCGGAAGTTACAACGCGAATCATGACAAATCGTCGGCCTTTGTTGGCCGTCCTGATTGCGTTTGCCGGGGGCATCACCCTTGACCGCTTTGCGCCGTGTGGACTGGGACTTTGGTGCCTAGCCGGTTTGACGCTACTGCTGATCTGGCTGGTCCTGCATCGTCAAGGCTTCACACGTGCTGCTGCCATCATTTTGCTTCTTGTCATCGCTAGTGCTGGTGGCGGCTGGCACCATCTGCACTGGCATCTCTTCGATTCCAACGATATCGGCCGTTACGCCGGGGCATTTCCGCAGCGGGTGGCCTTGCGGGTTGAAACCACTGAACCGGTCAAAAACCTACCAGCTCCTGAAAGAAATCTCCTCTGGACCATGCCCACCGGACACCGCAGTCGGGTCGAGGTCCGCGTGCTGGCGATCCGCGACCGGCAGCGATGGAAGGATGCCTCTGGTAAAGCCATGCTATTGGTCGATGGAGAGATCACTGCGCATCGCCCCGGAACCCGACTGGAGATCTTTGGACGTATGCTTCGACCGCCCCCGGCAAATAACCGCGGTGAATTCGACTTTGCAGCATACCGACGAATGCATGGACAACACTGTGTATTGCGATCAAGCCATCCGGCTTGTCTGCAAAAAATCGGTGGCGAGTCCCGAATCCGTCTTTCTCATTGGTTTGCCAGAATCAGGGCCTACGGAAGCCAGTTGCTGTGGGGTTATCTCGACCACCAGCGAGCAGGACTTGCCGCGGCGGTCCTTCTTGGAGAGCGTGAGCAACTCGAACATGACCGCACTGAGGCGTTCATCAAAACCGGAACCATTCATCTGCTTGCGATCAGTGGCCTGCATATTGGCATCTTAGTGGGATTACTCTTTGTACTTCTTCGCTTTGCTGCTCTTCCTCGGGGATTACTGCTGCTCGCAATCGCCCTCCTGACGGTTTTTTACGCGCTGCTGACCGATGCGCGACCACCGGTTATGCGGGCCACGGTGCTAGTGGTGGTACTCTGCGGTGCAATGCAACTAGCGCGGCAGATAAATCCTCTGAATGCTCTGGCACTCGCTGCCCTCATCGTACTCAGCTGGAACCCGAGCAACCTGTTCCGAGTCGGCTCCCAGTTATCTTTTTTGGCGGTGGCAACCCTGATTTTCTTAGAACCGTTTCATCAGCAGTTCATAAAAAAACGCCGTGATCCGCTGCACATGCATATTGCGCGGTCCCGCGCTTGGCCTTTACGCCTTTTGCGGCACGCAGGTGAATGGTTCTGGCAACTGGGGTTTGCCGGCCTGGTGGTCTTCCTGGTGGCCTTGCCCCTGGTCATGCTGCACTTCCACCTTTTTACGCCGATCGGTGTGCTGCTCACTCCGCTCCTTTACATCCCACTCGCACTTGCCCTTGCTTCAGGACTTGGGATTTTACTTACCGGCTGGCTTATTCCACCACTTGCCACATGCTTCGCAAAAGTTTGTGATTGCAATCTTGGCATCCTGGAATGGGGCGTTTCGACTGCAAGCTGCCTGCCATTCGGCTATGCCTACGTGGCCGGGCCCATGATCTGGTGGACGATCCTGTTTTATCTCGGTTTTGCGCTCTGGGCACTGCTACCGCAATACCGGCCAACGCGATTGCATGCGACCGGATTGCTTAGTCTCTGGATCGTCGTCGGAATGCTTTCCTCGTCACATGACCAAAACCAGGAAACGCTCCGCTGCACTTTTATTGATGTGGGCCAAGGGCTTTCCGTGCTGCTTGAACTCCCAGAGGGTAACGCGATCCTCTACGATGCCGGTCGAATGGGCTCACCGTCGGCTGCTGTACGGGCCATCTCTGCCACGCTCTGGTCCCGAGGCAGAACTCATCTCGATGCGATAATTGTTTCGCACGCCGACGCCGACCACTTCAATGCCATCCCTGAGTTACTTGAAAGATTTAGTGTTGGAGTGATTTTCATGAGTCCGTCGATGTTACGAAAACAGGACCCGACCACTGATGCGCTGCTGACAGCTATTAAAAATAAGCAGGTGCCGATCCGTCCACTCAGTCAGGGTGGTTTGCTCGATGCAGTCAATGCGCGGCTTTCGATCCTGCATCCCACCGATACCGGAATCAACTCCACACCCCACGGAAGCGTTGACAACGCCAACAGCATCGTGATGCTTGTCGAATCTCACGGCAAACGCATGCTACTTACAGGCGACATCGAATCTGCAGGCCTTGAACAACTCCTGGAACATCCGCCAATCGAATGCGATCTTATACTGGCACCCCACCATGGCAGTCCCCGAAGTCGTCCAGAAGACGTCGCGGCCTGGTGTCGCCCGAAAATCACCGTTATCAGTAGCGGACTTACTCCGCCTCACCAAGAGGTTGGAAACGCCTACACCGCCGGAGGCCGGATGCTACTGCACACCGGTACATGCGGGGCGATCGAGGCGACCCTCGGGCCGGAGGGGGTGCGAATCGAGACGCAACATGCAAAAAACCGTTAAAACTTACCCCTACGCAGGCTCTCAGCACGTGCCAGGGGCCGGGAAGGTGGGTTTGCAGTGAGGTCGGGCCCTGATACACTGTGGGGCTAAGTCATTGATGTTTAATGTATTTGGTCGACCTCTCGGAAAAGTATTGCGGTCGGCCCCACCAGAAAGGAAATCCCGACCCGACCATGGCGGGCGCTGGCTGAATGCCTTGATATGACCTGCGTCTACCGTTGAGTCGCGGCGATAAGAAGGCAACGAGGCAGAACAAGAAAACGATGTCGATCACCCAAGAAAAGAAACAAGAGTTGATTAAGGATTTTGGCCAAAGCGATGGCGACACCGGTTCCCCCGAAGTTCAAATTGCTATCTTGACCAGTCGCATCAACTCACTCACGACCCACATGCAGAAATTCAAAAAGGACCACTCCACTCGGCGGGGTCTCCTTTCGCTCGTGAGTCGACGCCGGGGATTACTGGATTACCTGAAACGCGTCGCCCCGCAACGATATCTCGATATCATCGCGCGGCTGCATATCCGCAAGTAGTCCACCTCTGTACATCGTACACTTCTGCCGGACAGCCTCGACGGCTGACCCTGCTTGGGCACATCGCTCCGTTAACGATATACGTTTTGAAGTCATGTGATTTAAGAAATAAAAGTATCTGTTTTGTAAAACTTATGTAGGAAGAAAAAGAACGTGGAAACAATCAAAGTAGAAAAAAGAATTGGTCAGCATGTTTTATCGATTGAAACCGGCGGCTTGGCAAAACAGGCGGCAGGCAGTTGCCTGATCCGCTACAACGATACGGTCGTACTCGTGGCAGTTGCCACGGGCGAACCCCGCGCAGGAATTGACTTTTTCCCGCTGACATGTGATTACCGCGAGCGAACTGCAGCGGCTGGAAAATTCCCCGGTGGATTTTTGAAACGGGAAGGACGACCCACAACCAAAGAAACGCTTACTGCACGGCTGATCGATCGTCCGATTCGCCCGCTGTTCCCCAAATGGTTTAACGATGAAGTCCAAGTGCAAGCTTTCGTTGTTTCCAGCGACAAGCAAACCGATGGCGATGTGCTTGCCATGAATGGCGCGTCGGCCGCACTCTGCGTTTCACCCCTGCCGTTCCTCGGACCCTGTGCTACCGTGCGAATGGGCCATATCGACGGAAAGTTCGTGCCCTTCCCGACCCACGATGAACTGGAGGAAAGCGACCTGGACCTGATCGTTTCAGGCACCAAAGATGCGGTGGCCATGATTGAGGGTTTCGCCCGAGAAATGCCTGAAGACTTAATGACCGAGGCAATCCTCGAGAGCCACAAAGTGATTGTCGGCCTCTGTGAATTACAAGAGGAATTGCAGGCGAAGGTGGCTGTGGAGAAAAAGGAATATGAAATTCCCGAAGCGGACACTCTGATTGATCAACTGGCCGAAAAATATTACGACCGCTTTAAAGCAGCCAAACAGACCGAGGGCAAGCAGGCGCGTGCCGAAGCGGTTTCCGCCCTGAAGGCAGAAGTAACTGCGGAAATGATTCCAAATCCCGACGCCGAAGATGCCATCTGCCCGCAACGCTTCGGCAAAGCGTGGCATGACCTGGAGGCTCGTGTCGTCCGCGATCTGATTCTTGCCGGCACCCGACCCGATGGCCGTGATGGCAAAACGCTACGGCCAATCGAGTGCCATGTCGATGTGCTGCCACGCGTTCACGGATCGGCCGTGTTCCAGCGTGGCGAAACCCAGTCGCTGATTACCGTATGCCTGGGCCCCGCACGTGATGAGCAGCGGGTCGATGGACTGTTTGAAGAATATTCCAAAAAATTCATGCTCGATTATAACTTCCCCTCGTTCTCCGTCGGTGAGTGTCGACCGATCCGGGGACCCGGGCGTCGCGAAATCGGCCACGGCGCTTTGGCCGAACGAAGCGTAAACCCGGTGCTTCCGGATCCGGAAGTGTTTCCCTACACCGTGCGGGTTATCAGTGATATTCTCGAATCGAATGGCTCGAGCAGCATGGCGAGCGTATGCGGTGCCACACTCGGCTTGATGGCCGCTGGCGTACCGATCACCAACCCGGTGGCAGGCATTTCGGTCGGCCTCGTAAAACAGGGTGACGATTGGACCCTGCTGACCGATATCCTGGGGGATGAAGATCATTTCGGCGACATGGACTTTAAAATCGCCGGCACGCAAAACGGCATCACGGGAATTCAACTCGATCTTAAAATCGAGGGCATCAGCGAGGAAATCATTCGGGCCACGCTCGCACAATCGCGGGAAGCGCGAATGGAGATTCTCCGGCTTATGCTGACGACCATTCCCAAGCCAAAAGAAGATATCTCTGGCTGGGCACCGCGACTGTTGCGGACCAAAATCAACCCGGAAAAAATCGGGATGCTTATCGGCCCGGGTGGCAAGAACATCCGTTCGTTGCAAGAAACGACCGGCACGGTGGTCGAAGTCGACGACGACGGCGTGGTCACCATTGCCAGCAACAACGCGGAAGACGGCAATGAAGCGCTTGCCCAGATCGAAGCAGTAACCGCCTCGGTCAAAGTCGGCAAGATTTACAAGGGTACCGTAAGCAGCGTTAAAGATTTCGGCGCCTTTATCGAAATTCTTCCCGGACGCGATGGCCTCTGTCACATCAGCGAATTGTCGAACGAGTACGTGAGCAGCGTATCGGACATCTGCAGTGTGGGTGACGAAATCGAGGTCAAGGTGATTGCGGTCGATGAGCAAGATCGCATTAAGCTCAGCCGTAAAGCTGCCGAGCAGGAACTGGCAGGCGCGGCGAGCGAGGGAGAAGAATAAGACCCGCAGAACGATTCACAGCCATGTCCCGGCCCCCCTTGGGGTCGGGGCCGCTGTGATGCGACTGCTGATTCAGATCTGCGGCGGGGAGACGCCATGGGTGAGCCGGAAACGCTGACTCCAGAGGAACTCGACCAAAAGCTGGCCGGGCAGTTCGCAGAGTTCGTGCAATTGGTCGGTGGCCTAGCGCACGAAATCAAAAATCCTCTATCGACTATTCGCTTAAATCTGGAGCTGCTCGGCGAAGATTTAAGCGATCCTCAAACCCCCAGCGAACGGCGTGCAGCCGGAAAGGTTGCTGTGGTCGAGCGTGAATGCACTCGGCTTCAGCGATTGCTCGATGATTTTTTACGATTTGCCCGCGTGCGACCCGGGGAACTGGCGCCGCGTAGTGTGAACGACTCGCTGCAGCGGGTACTCGATTTTTTCCAACCTCAGGCCGATGCTGCCGGGATCGAACTGATTCGTTATCTGGAGGCAGATCTTGCGCATGTGCGAATTGACCAGGAGAGCCTGCAGGCAGCGCTGCTCAATCTGATCCTCAATGCTCAACAGGCACTGCCAGAGGGTGGTCAGCTGATGGTCCGATCGCGAAGCACACCCCAAGGTGTTGCAATCGACCTGGTCGACAACGGCATCGGCATGGACACGGCGACACTCAACCGCGCATTCGACCCTTTCTACTCCACCAAAAGCGGAGGAAGTGGTCTCGGGCTGCCAACGACTCGCAAAATTATTGAAGCCCATGGCGGCACACTCTCAGTGCAAAGTGAACCGGAGCGAGGCACCCAATTCACTATTGAGTTGCCGGCACCGCGGAGGATCGCAGAAGAGTAAAAT
>JAYZMM010000100.1:0-26611 GCA_036153155.1 Planctomycetota bacterium | reverse complement strand
AGAAACCGGAGCATTCAATAAACCTTCTACTGCTTTTGCTTTGAAAGATTGTGAAAAATTCACGCATAAATCTTTACAAACCTGCCCTTGGACATCTCCCTCGATCGTTACCCCTCGCCACCCGTCTGAACCAAGCACCTCGACAGGGGCGGACCACGTCACCTGATCCTCATGTTCCTCAACATCTAGGTTGGGCCAGAATTCGTAATGATGAATCGTCGCCGGCGGAACGGCCACAAATTGGCCCAGGAGCCGATATTGATCTGAGTCAACCAGATTGATCTTTGTCGGCTTGGGGCCTCCAGACTTCTGGGTAATCGAATAAATATGCCATCCGGGTTGCACCCGGGCTGTGATCTGTAACTCAGCGTGCTGTCCACCATTGCTTGGAACAATTTGTGCTGAGACCTCGACCCGGTCTGCGGCAAGAGCGTGCTTAGACGCGAAAATGCCTGTGATTGCAATAACCAAAAGGACCGGAAGTGCCTGGACCGGCAGTTTCATCCGCAACGTCTGTGACATCTTGGGCACCTTCGGGCTGAAAAAGGGCGTGAGGACTCTTCTATTCTATTGCTAGCTTACCGTAACGGTCAATTGAATATTCCTCTGCATTATCGGTCGCAATTCGCATCTAGCACAACTCAATTTTGTCGACAAATAGTTTGTCCTCCATGCTATCAGTTCATTTTTGTTTCCGTAGCTTCCAGCCTGGTCATTACGTTTTCCAAGCGAAATTCAACGGCCGATTCGTCTGAAAAGATGCGATTTTCAAGATAAATCCATCGCATCCAATTCAACCCCGAAAGGAGGATTGAAGTTTGATCCAGCGGGTGAACGAGCAATCGCTCTTGATCGCTCAACGGACGAATCGATTCATAGGCGTTTAATCCGTACTCCCATCTAATTTTGTCATTTCCCGCAGTGCTTCCGAGCAGTCGTGTCAAATCAGTCACGACTGTATCAGCACGGGCAGCGCCAAAATCAACCACGCCAGAAACGTGGTCACCAAGAAATAGAATATGCTGGTGCCAGACATCTCGAATACATGCCTGGATCGTCACGCGACAATTAATGACTGCATTCAGCGAATGTCGCACCCGATGGATGTGATGTTTGGCATAATCAATGATTTGGCTTTTCCATCGAGGAAGTCTGTCAATGGTCGCGCATTGTGAATATCCCGCTTGAGATTCTAAACGGGCAATATCTGACTGAATCCAAAGATCGATTTGTTCTAATCTCTCTTGCACTGTGATAGATCGATCAGAATTCGGCACCGAATCGATGAAATTTGACGCCGCTTGATGAAAGGTCGCCAGTGCGTGCATGGCCGACTTCAATTTTTGTTTCGACCGCGTTGGCAGATAATCGGCGGTCCCCGGCAACCAGGGTACGAGTTCCCAGAAGTGTCCCTGATGCCTGAAATGCGTCCGCGTGGAATCTGAATGCAAAGAAATAGGAAGGGGAACTAAATCAAATCCTTCGTTGACAACATGCTGTAGCAACCGGTGTATAAAATCGATTCGGTTCTGACTCGGGTGTTCTTTAGGCCACCGTCGCAGACAAAGAGGTCCTCGCCGAGACATTATTTTCCAAAAGGCTGCCCCGCTAAATCCGCCGGCTGATCCCAGCGGTTGAATCTGCTCTGGATGGCAATCGGCGGGATATTGGCTAAGGACGAATAGGACAGTCTGCATGAACTTCAATCGCTTGACTACAGAGTATGTGCATTGGGGGTTTGAAACATCCTGTGATTCTTTTCATTCGATGAGACTATCAAGCAAAACTAGAGTGGCTACGATAGGTTCCGGAAAATCTCATAAAACTCGCCCTACGGCGATACACCATTTAAACACTTGGCGTGCCGCAATGCATATATTTCTATTATCACAGGATTTATTAGCGATTTCTCGTGTCCGGGGCGTTGCGCAGTCGCTGCAATCATCGGTGACGCCACTCTCCTCGCTGACAGAGTTGCAAGCGGCATGGAGAGAATCGCCTGCGACACTGGTGATAGATCTTACCTTACCCGGCTTAAATGTCGAACAAGTCATTTCATGGGTTCAATCCCAACAAACACGATTGCCAGTGATTGCGTTTGGACCACATGTTCATTTGACAAACCTTGAGCGGGCCGAGCAATCAGGGTGTGACCAAGTATATGTGAGGGGTGAATTTTTCTCTCAAATGCAAAACATATTTTCACAAGCTCTCACCACTCTCAAAACAAGATTAGATGAAGACCAATAAAAAAAGGCCGCCAGTTTCCTCCGAAGAGAAAACCGCAGCCTCATGAACTTTCGGTCCATTGCGACGGTGGAGGTCGCTGCGAGAATGGCGGGGATCGGCGGTGCTTTGCACAGCTGTGATTGATCCCAAGCCAACGCTATTGATTAGTCCCTCCGACGGAATTAGAGACCAAAAGTTGTATCGCTAAGTAAATAAATTCTAGTCTTGAATCAAGCCGAAATGATGAAATAAAAAATATTTTTTTATTTCGATCTTTTAATCGGCAAAAATTCGACCGCGACTGAAGAAAGAATTATAGGATCCGTGTTTATACTGATATTCTATGATTTGGCCTAAAATTTGCCCGGATATTTTGCACCTTTAAAAGAGCGACTTTTGTTTATGGAAAGGAGCTGGATCCACACAGGAAGAATGTTCGAAACCGACATGATTCACCTGGGTGTGTACCGTATGCATTTGAAGGGATTCGACGGAGCAGGATTGCAAGATGGAATGATGATCATCGAAACCGGATGAATGCATAAGCCAATGCATCCCGGTTGTTGAATCAATAAATAATGGCATGCGTTCATGGATTTCGTCGAGTGGATTGCTAGCTGGACATGTCACAATTGTGCAGCAATCAGTCGGCGGCTTATTCGCGTGAGCCAGTTGTTGCCAGACTCCGACAAACAACAATAGTTGATGATCCTTGCGATAAATGTAGTGAGGAATTTTCAAGCCTTCTGATTTTTTCCACTCATAATAACCATCAGCGACGATCAAGCAGGGCCGCATATTAGCGGCGGGTCCTAATTGTAGCTTCTCTTTTAAGGTTTCGATCCTGGTATTAATGACGGATTGTTTCTGCTGTCCTCTCGTAAACTCCCGGCCCCACTGTATTTCTACAAGCTCAAAAGAATCCCTCATAACCAGATTTGATTTACCCTCTTTCTCTGCACAACGAATTACAAGCACTTTCTGATTTGGAGCAATGTTGTAACGTGGGTTCATGCAAGAGAAATTCGACTGGGATGAAGCAAGCCGAAACATTACAAGCTGTTGAAAAAGTTCGTTGGCCGGAGTTTTTAGGGTATAGCGACCGCACATTGTAAATGACTCCCGCTCGGCGAATAGCCATTCGGATTGGCTGCCTAGAGTTCCTTTTGAATTCGATACCCGTCAGCGAGTGTTGCATATTGTTTTAATTGTTGATGAATCCAATGCTCGTCATGGCCCAGTTCCTCAGCCATTATTTTTGCGACAATTGGTGCGGCTTCTTTTGAATCTTCCGCGCCCAGAAATAACGATCTGGTACGACGAGCTAGAATATCTTCCAAACGAACCGCCATTTCATAACGGAGAGCCCACACAACCTCAGCCCCGCAATAGGGTGAATTTGGGTGCAAAAGTTTGGCATAACTTGAGTTCTCTGACGCAATTTCCTCGACTCTAGAGGCATCTGATCCGTAGTAATGCAGTGAGTCTCGAAGCTCGCCTAATTCCTGTTCGGCGTTACTTGCGCCCCATAAAGAGAGGTGCTCGGTCTGGCAGGGAATATGCGGAAGGCCGCCAACCGGAATCGCATGGGTGAGAGTATCCTCAGCCATTTTTCGATATGTCGTCCACTTGCCTCCTGCGATTGTCACGAGGCCACTTTTACTGACAAAGACCTCGTGAGATCGAGAAATAGATTTACTTTCTGCCGAGCGTCCGTCCGGGTGCACCAGCGGTCTTTGTCCCGCAAAAACACTTTTCACATCCGACAGAACCGGTTCATGATGCATGTAGCGTCCAGCGTTACGCAGAATGAATCCAATTTCCTCAGGCAAAGCGCGTGGCTCAATTTCAGGTTGCTCGCGAGGGGTATCTGTCGTACCCACAATTACACGATCATGCCACGGAATTACAAATAGGACCCGTCCATCGTCCGTGTGGGGAACCATGATTGCATTTTTCCCCGGCTGAAATGATGAAGGGAGCACCAGATGTACCCCCTGAGCTGGTTCAATCTGTTCCGGCGCATCAGGAATGTCCATTCGACGGATGCTATCTGAAAATATCCCTGTAGCATTAATGACGACTTTTGAATGAATTTCAAAGGTAGCGTCCGATTCCATGTCGGTGACACAAACACCCGTCACGTGATCATTCGTTTTTACGATATCGGTGACTTTGGCATAATTCGCAATTGCCGCTCCGTGGGCAACCGCGGTACGCATTAATGTGATCGCCATCCGCGCATCATCGAATTGACCGTCGTAGTAGAGAATTCCTCCCAATAGGCCATCTTGTTGCACATTGGGAATCGCTTCGATGGTTTCTTCCCGATCAAGACTACGGCTCTTTTCAATGTTCAACTCACCTGCCAAGGCATCGTAGAGTTTCATCCCGATGCCATAAAATGGACCTTCCCACCATTTATAACGTGGGACAACAAAGGCAAGGTTATTAACCAGATGCGGTGCATTGCGAGCCATAATCCCCCGCTCCCGAAGTGCTTCGGTGACGAGGGAAAAATTCATCTGCTCCAGGTAACGCACACCCCCGTGGACAAGCTTCGTGCTACGACTTGAGGTTGCTTTTGCAAAATCGTGGGCTTCAACTAATCCAGTTCGATATCCGCGGCTTGCCGAATCGACAGCTACCCCAAGGCCAGTTGCACCGCCACCAATGATCAAAACGTCAAATGTTTCATCTGCCAAACGCCTCAGCATGGCTTGGCGATGTAATAAAGCGGGAAGAAAAGTAGACATAAAATTACACCGTGGCGTAGTCGGAAAGAGACCAAGGGAAAGAATACCCTTTTTTGTGCCCGCCAGACTGCCCCGCCAGACTGCCCCGCCAGACTGCCCCGCCAGACTGCCCCTCAAGACTGCCGTTGACCGATGCCTGGCAACTTACCAACGCCGCCAAGACTGTCAAAATGGCAGTGTACCGGCCCAAGCATACTGGGGAAATAAAATCGTGTGTCGAAATTGTATACAACCAGATGGCGTTAAACCCTTGAAATATAGTCATTTAAGGTCAAACCTATCTCAAATGAGGCTACTGGCGCGCGGATTGCTTTAAGTAAAGGGTGCGGGGTTTCCCGCGCCAATAGTGGCAGACTGGGTTGTCTTTTGCCTGTCTATGATCCTCCGGCACGTGTTTCTGCGGGTGTTTCCCCAGAACACGTTTTGCGGATGCTGGGTCGGCACGGGAGGTGGCATGACAAACTCGGGCAGTGCTCCTGTTTCACGCAGCGTCCTTAACGGAGGAAAAACAAGCCGATGGCTACCGCGACCAAAGCAAAGAAAAAATCGAGTTCCAAAATCAACATTCAACCGCTTGGCGACCGCATTGTCGTAGAGCGTGAAGATTCGCAAGAAACAACTGCCGGTGGAATTGTTCTTCCGGAATCTGCAAAGGATAAGCCGGCACGGGGTACGATTTTAAGTGTCGGCCCTGGTCGACTGCTGGACGATGGCAGTCGAGGGGCGGTGCAGGTTGAAGTGGGCGATCACGTCCTGTTCTCAAGTTATGCTGGCGAAGCATTTAAGGTAGGTGACGAAGAGTTGCTGCTTATGCGAGAAGATGACATTCTGGCCGTCATTGAATAAACACAATCCAAAATCTGATCAAAACCGATAGTTCGGTCCACTAAGGAGTAATGATTCATGTCAAAGATGATTGCATTTGACCAAGAAGCACGCGATGCAATGCGCCGTGGTGTTTCCAAGTTAGCCCGCGCTGTCAAGGTGACGCTTGGCCCGAAGGGGCGTAATGTTATTTTGCAGAAGAGTTTCGGGTCACCCACCGTTACGAAAGATGGTGTCACGGTCGCGAAAGAAGTCGACCTGGAGGATGTATACGAAAACATGGGTGCCCGAATGGTGCGGGAGGTTGCTTCCAAGACCAGTGATGTAGCGGGAGATGGAACAACTACAGCGACGGTGCTTGCCGAGGCAATATTCAATGAGGGTTTGAAGGCAGTTGTTGCGGGCGTCAATCCGGTGCAACTTAAGGCTGGTATTGAAAAGGCGATTGCAGATATCAGTGAATACCTGGAAAGCGCCTCGATCCAGATCAAAACAAAAAAAGAAATGGCTCAAGTCGGTGCAATTGCCTCAAACAACGATAATGAAATTGGCAGTTTATTGGCCGAGGCAATGGAAAAAGTTGGAAAAGACGGTGTGATCACGGTCGATGAGGGAAAGAGCCTTGATACGGAAGTTGAATGGGTTGAGGGTATGCAATTTGATCGCGGCTATCTTTCTCCCTATTTCGTTACCGACCCGGGTTCAATGGCAGCTGAACTTGATGATTGCTACGTATTAGTTTTTGAAAAAAAGATCACAAATGTGAAAGACCTTGTGCCCGTACTTGAGGCAGTTGCGAACGCATCCAAGCCGCTATTGATTGTTGCGGAGGATGTGGAGGGTGAGGCACTCGCGACACTGGTGATCAATAAACTACGTGGCACTTTCACTTGTTGCGCCGTGAAGGCTCCCGGATATGGAGATCGCCGGAAAGCGATGCTCGAAGATATTGCGGTGCTCACGGGAGGGGTCGCCGTTTTTGAGGATCTAGGAATTAAGTTGGACAATCTTCCGATTACTGACCTTGGACGGGCCAAAAAGGTTATTGTCGATAAGGATAATTGCACCATCATTGAGGGTGCAGGTAAGAGTCAGGCAATCAAAGATCGCATTGATCAGATTCGCGCTGAGATTGACAATGCAACCAGCGATTATGATCGGGAAAAACTTGAAGAGCGTTTAGCTAAGCTCTCAGGTGGCGTCGCTAAAGTAAATGTTGGAGCGGCTACCGAAAGTGAAATGAAAGAAAAGAAGGCCCGTGTCGAAGACGCCTTGCATGCAACTCGGGCGGCTGTCGAAGAAGGGATACTTCCTGGTGGAGGTGTCGCCCTTCTACGAGCCTCCAGTAGTGTATCTGCTAAGGGTCTCTCACAAGATGAGGAGGTTGGCTACAACATCGTTGTGCGTGCATGTCGTGCACCTTTGACTTCAATCGCCAATAATGCTGGACAAGATGGTGGTATTGTTTGCGAAAAAGTCCTCCAAGAAGACAAGAGTATCGGCTATAACGCGGCCACAGATACGTATGAGGATTTGGTGAAGGCAGGTGTGATTGATCCTACCAAGGTTACGCGGACAGCATTGCAGAATGCATCAAGTGTATCGACTCTGTTGCTCACCAGTGACGCGCTTATCGCTGAAAAGCCGAAGGAAGATAAAAAGCCGGGTGGTGGACATGGTGGCGACTACGACATGTATTAATCGATTTGAGATTACTCTTGTCGAGTTGGCATTCGTCTCCTAAATCTGACTGACGAGCTTAAAACAAACCCTGTGATCCTCGGATCGCGGGGTTTGTTTGCATTGGGTCTCAGAAAAAGCCTTGTTAGAATGGGGCCATGCAGCATTCAACTGTTCTATTTGTTCGTCGGCATGTTCGTCGACCCATGACGTGCCTCACCGCCCTGCTGGCAGTCGCTCTTATAATAGGTATTCCCCCCATCATTGCAGCTGATGATGGGTCACGCCAGCAAATCGATGGTGACCTGATTCTCATGCAGGGCAAATGGAGTCTGGTGGACTTTGTCTACTATCGTGACAATATTGCGGAACGATTACCGAAAGCCCAGCGACATGGAACTAGAACTGTTGGGGGAAATAGCTACCGATTAAAATTGCGGATCGGAGTACAACAAGTTGACGACCAATACTCTTTTCGCCTCTATACACAACAAAATCCGAAAGCGTTTGATGTAACAACTCCGGGCGGTGACACTATCAAGGGGATATACGAAATTAAGTCTGATACGCTTCGTCGGGCCTATTCCCAACCGGGTGAACCACGACCGGTCCGTTTTCAGACAGGTAATCAAACCTATCAAGTTTGGAAGCGTGCGATGGATAGGCCAGCGAAAAAAAATGATGCCGCAGACCGATAGAAGCGACTAGGGAATCGTAATCAAGGGTTGGCCAATTTTTGCTTTAGCGAATCAACTAATTTTTCATAATCGTCGTGGAGTGAAATTTTCTCCGCGGCACCCGTGTTCAAATCCTTGACTTGACACTGACCTTGATCGAGTTCGTCGCTTCCCGCAATCAGCGCTAAACGGTGACCTCGGCGATTCGCGTATTTTAGTTGCTGTCCAATTTTTTTAGGCTCTCCGTACATCTCAACCCGCAAGCCCGCCAGACGCAGCTTGCGAGTCATGCGAAGATAGTCATCTCCTCGATCGGGATCGAAATAAACGACAAAAATTTCCGCGCCCATCCGTTTTTGATCTAACGCACCAATTTCCTGCATTGCGGCCAGCAACCGATCGAGCCCCAGAGATGCCCCCACTCCTGGAAGCTCTGTTTTGGTGTAGGTTTCGGCCAAGTGATCATAACGGCCCCCTGAGCAGACACTGCCAATATTTGGCCGTGCATCGAGAAAAGTCTCAAAAATATTACCGGTGTAATAATCCAAACCGCGGGCTATCGACAAATCAATATGGACCCTGGACGCGGGAACACCTGCCACTGTCAAGCCATGGATCAATTCGCCAAGTTCATTAAGACCTGAGGTGAATTGATCATTGTCGGCTACAAGGTTCTTGCCTGCCTCAAGTACTTCCGAAGTTGTTCCACTGATTTCTGTCAACGCAAGTAACGATTCAACGGCAGATTGATTTACACCATCGATGGTGAGCATCTCATCTGCCATTTTTTCGCGGCCCACCTTAGACAGCTTATCTAAACAACGAAGTATCGGAACGGCTTGGCCTGCAATCCCGAGTGAACTGAGTAGACCGGTTAATATCTTTCTATTATTAATATGGATCTTGAATGATTCACATCCCAACGCAATAAGCAGATCATGAATCACTAAGGCGGTTTCAATATCAGCCACAATGCTTTTAGTGCCGATCGTATCAAAGTCGCATTGTACAAATTCGCGATAACGTCCCTTTTGTGTGTTCTCCCCTCGCCAGACATTTGCAATTTGATAGCGTTTGAGCGGCGTCCCCAATTCTCCGATGTGCTGTGCCGCAAAACGAGCTAACGGAACCGTCAAATCAAAGCGAAGTCCAACACGACGGCTCCCATGATCTTCAAAGGCATAAATTTGCTTATCCGTCTCTTCACTGCCTTTACCGAGAAGAATCTCCTCGTATTCCAGGGCGGGGGTGTCAATGGGCAAGAAACCATATGCTTGATAGACACCTCGCACCTTATCGATCAACTGCTCACGTTGCAGCATCGATTCAGGCAAGTGATCGCGAAATCCCTTGAGCGTGCGTGGTGTTATTAATGGCAAACGAAAATCCTCTATTCAACTTAGGACGGGCAATAGCGGTGGTTGAGCGCTACGAATGCTACCGCCTCGTTTTTTGGGAAGCACCGCTTCCATGTATTCCTGCATCTGTTCTGGTGTTTCCCAGTAGCGGTCGTATGTCCAATCATCCTCATACTCACACTCTTTGGTCGTATAATCACGACAAATCTGCGGGCGAGTTTCATAAATCCCACAACGGTTATCCTCAAGCAAGTGATCGCACTTGTTGTGAACCATCAAGTACCAATCATCGTCCTCGCAAAAAATCGTTGTTTCACCATGCACCATATACCAACGTATAAACTCGTAGTCCTTCCATTCGTTGGGTGAATCAATGGGCAAAGCAAAATAGCGACAACATTTCGCGGTACAAAATTCGCAAAGAACCTGACCTGGTTCAAGCTCATTACGACTTGGTTTTTCATTCTCCAACGTCTTCTCCCCCCCTCACTTTTTACTCACTGAGAGTAACTTTGTACCCATCAATATGTCGAAAAATACAGGGTCGCAGCCTAACAGAAGCAAGTGAAATGTACTAGCGGCAAAAGTGAAAGATGACCCCCTTCAAATTACAATCTGCTATCTATCCAATCACTGTTGCTCCTCTACCATTGTTGCATTGAGTCGTTACTCTGCATTTACCTTTTCGACTGCTATTCAATAAAGGACGTTTATTTTGCAAGTCATCGTCACCGCCCTGGGTCCCGATCATCGTGGACTGGCCGACCCGATCATTCATTACGTTACCGGCGAAGGCGCTAATATCGCGGAAATCCAAATGTACGACCGAGACGCCGCAAATCAATTTGCCATGATGTTGCGCATTCATGTGGAAGCGAATACGTTGCATACATTAGAGCAATCGCTAACTCAGATCGGTGAACTGAAGGGCCTAGAAGTGCGAGTATGGTCGCCTGATAAAAATCGCGATCGTCCACGAGTTGCAATCTGTGTAAGTCATCAAATCGATTCGGCGCATCTGTTACTGGAGACTATGCGTGAAGAAAAAATCTCGGCCAACCCCGTGATGCTCATCAGTAATCATCAAACCTGCAAACCACTTAGCATTGAATTTGATGTGCCCTGGCATTGCATTGGAGACAGAAACGGTGTGCCTGACGAGGAAAAACTGGTAGCACTTCTTGATGAGGGACAGATTGACTATATCGTCTTAGCCCGCTACATGCGCGTATTGCCCGCAACCACTTGTTGGGCTTTTGCTGGGGGGAGGATCATGAATCTTCATCATGGGTTATTGCCGAGTTTTCCCGGAATGCACCCGTATCACAGTGCCTATCGCGATAACATGTTGGTTTACGGTGCGACTTGTCATTTTATCGTACCTGAGTTGGATGCGGGAAACCAAATCATCTACCAATCTACTTTCGAAGTTCCAGCTGGAACCACGCTCGCACAGGTCCTCGAAGAAGGACAGAAGAAAAACGAGCCGCACTGCCTGGTTGAAGGTGTGCGGCGGGTGTTGGAGAGGAAAGTTCAACTACACTTCCATCGTGTTGTTGCCACATCCGAGAGTAGCACGTAACGTTCGCTGTCTAGTTGGCCGCACGCTTTATTTCACCTTTATCAAGTAGGTTTTCATACCTTTTTATGGATACACGCCGCTTACTTTCTGACTTATCGGCTGGCTGGAAAGTATATCGTTTACCTGTAATATTTTTTAAATTCCAGTGGCTTAAAACCCTAAAGTCTAAATCTTCGCTTGATAAAAATTCGACCAGTTGTTCAGCCTGACCCTGCTTGAGTAAACCGTCGTCCGTATACCCCCAAAGCATCCGATATAAGTCCGTGCCCTTGTCACTCCGTAAACGTTCCATTGTTTCGCGGACTCTATTGGCATACTCCGGATGCCGCTTGGCAGCCATTGAGAGATCTGTGGCACAGTTTTCCCAATGCCGATTCATATTTTCATCACCTAACGCTTCCACAAGTGGATCAAAATATCCAATGTATGCACAACATCGTAGCGCCAGGCGTTTAACTTCCTGCCGCCGCTTCGATACGAGTTCCTGAAAACTAAGTTTCACCGGTCGATCTTCCTGAACAACATCCCGCACCACGGGCACAGCCCTTTTTTCCAAATTGCTGACTTTAACCTCCGTCAGCCACTCGGGAGCAGATGCGAAAGACTCCGGTTCTGTTGGTGGCATACTACCAAGGGCTTGCAGTTGTCCAGCATCAATTACACCCTGCAGCGTGGCTTCTTGCCAATCAACACTGCCACTGAGGGAATAAATATTGATGGCATACTCCCGACCAGAGGTTGCGGGATTTCGCCCTATTGGTGCTTTCGGTACGACTTCAATGCCGATTGCCGTCTCAGTGCTGTTCAACGTGAGTGCAATAGTGCGTTTGGTATCGATTTTGAGTCGAATTTTTGCACCATTAAAATTCGTCCGCACAACCATCCGCCCGTAAGAAAGCCTTACGGTCGGAGTGCCTCCGCCGTCAAGTTCCAATAACTCAAGCAAGGAACCACCATCTAACTCAACCGTGAATGCCAATAAACTTAGATTGGGACGAAAAGTGGGTAGTGCTAACAGTTGGTGACCTTGTTTTAAATTTGACTTAGGGGATAGCCAACGCAGTTGGTCAAATCCGTCAGATGTCACAAGCAGAATCTGGTCATCCGAAACTAGTCGACCTAGAACCTGATTGACTTTGTCGGTCTCTTCTTTTGCCACATCTTGACCAGAGGATGATTCCTCGGCGTTTTCTTCATCCTGCGGGATGGAATTCGAGTTTGAGGTCTCGCCCGATGTGTCACTGATATCGTCGGTCGATACTTCATTTGATTCACTAGTCTTATTTGTCGAATTCTCACTTGTTGTGGCTGAGGCCACACTAGGGATCGTTGGTTCTGAGGCTTCCTCAGCCGGCACCGAATTCGTACTCGGTTTTTCATTGTCTCCGGCGAGGGTTACATCTTCGGTTGAAGTGTCTGCTGAAATACCATTGCTTTGAATAGGCGCTATTTCTTCAGTAAGATCGCCCAGAGGTGAATCCGTCGTAACTTTCGCTGCACTCGCCGACAACGCTAAATTGTCTTTTAATTCGGGATTTTCCTCTGTCGCGGCAGTCGAATCAAAATCATCATTTGAAGAAGTAGATTTTGCAATTGCCGTGGATGAATTTTGGTTTTCTAAGTCCACATTTGATTCAAATAAGATCAACAGAACCCCGGTCACAACGGCAGCCACAAGTGCTGTTGCAACAATAGGCAACCAACGTCGCGGCTGTTCCTCGTCCCGAAGATACTCAGGTACATTTGAACCGGGAAGTAAATCAGACGGATCAAAACCATCATCCGAGTCCTTGTAGGTATCAATTGCATGTTCGTTATCACCCTGAAGATCGGATTCCGCTGAGCTGATTTCTTGCCTATTTGCATAAGAATCAATCTGTGCAGCTGCGGTTTGATCAGCAACGATTTGATACATTCGATCGCGGCTTGAAGCTGAAAACTGAACCGGGTCTCCCAAAACCATCGTGAGGATGTGATGACAAGACGTCACTTCTGCGAGCCGCGTATCGGCCCCCGCGCCATTTTCAATACATTGTCGCTCAAATTCCTCAATCTGCTCTCTCGCCATGGTGTTGTCGAGATATTCGGCAACCGTATTCGGATCTTCCCGCGTTCCATACCCAATGGGATCCAACGCGGACAATTCTTGATCATTGACGGTTTCACGACTGCGACGGATTAAATCTTGCGCAAACTCACTTTCTTGAATTTTCTTTTCCAACACCGCACGATCTTCAGGTTCAAGAATATTATCCAGATAGGCGAGTAATGTCCGAAGTGTAAGCCGCATTGATTTCTCCGATTATCGCTTGCTGATCTTCTTAACTTTTAATGTCGTTAGATGTCTTTTCTTTCCAGAATTTTTGTCGCCGCACGTATCCTTCCAGGTTGAATGAACCTGCTCGTAATTCATTGATTGGCGATCCTGTAACAAATAGTGACACGCGAGATCAAATTCCGTGCAATGTTTTTAAATATTTTTAATTTTCGTCCAATTCATCGCAAAAAGCGGGATTCGTCGCCAGACGAGAAAACTGACGGACCGTGCAGGCAACGAGAGAATGGACTTGAGAGGTTTTTGTGTAAAAGTGCCTCCACTTCCGAGAATTCGGATGAACCGCCTGTTTGCTCGCTCTGGGTGTCAGGACCATGTAGGCCTGGATGATTTCCCGATGAATTCGTATGGATATTGAAACGCGTGACTGGCGGGCGGTATAAAGGTCGTTTCTAATATTTTGCAGACATTTCTTTCCACAGTTACAAAAAACGTCGATCGATTCAACTAAGGGTGTGTTGCATTGACTGAAACAAACGATGGTGCTGCCGAGATTGATTTACGGAACCCCTTGCGGGCAGCATTCTGGGCGTTACTCTGGCCGGGCTCCGGACATATCTATCAGCGTCGCTATGGAAAAGGCGTTTTATTTATGATCTGTATTCTGTCACTTTTTGTGACCGGCTGGAATCTCGGCGGGCAGAAAGTTGTTTACGCGAGTTGGCGACCAGGAGATCATCGTTGGCAATATTTCTGCCAGGTCTGGGTCGGGATTCCCGCTTGGCCCGCGATACTACAAACAGTGAATATAACTCCGCTTGGTGAAGATTTTATGCGCCGACCAGCAACAGACACGGGTTGGTTCAACGATCAAACCGATAATGATCAACCGACCGAAGCGGCGCTATGGCAGTTGACTTATCATGGTGATTATGAACTCGGAACAGTATTAACAATGATTGCCGGGCTCCTCAACTTGTTGGTTATTTTTGATGCCGCAGCAGGACCCGTAAATAGAAACAATAGTTCGTAAAATAGGAAAAAATAAAATATTGACCACATCTGTTATTCTCGAAATTAAGATGGAAGTGTATTCCAAGGGCACGACCATCGGGTGACAGATCCCTGAGTCGATTCGTTATTTTTCATTTTTTGAATGATCGATCTTGTACTATTTTCTTCTGTACTTCGTATGTGGTATGTCATTCCGCTGGTACTTTGTATCAGCTTGGTATACGCCGCAACACATCATGAATCGATGTCGTTAATCATGCAGCGTGCGTTTCGAACGTCTTGCTGGATTCTGGGATTTATGTTTTTCGCCTTTGTTATTCTATTTGTGGTTCAGACGTTCGTATGAAATACAGAGAATTGTAATGCTCTTCTACACCGCATAATGAATCTCTTGATTCTCATGTCATTCGCATATTGGTTGTAACCGGGCGACATCATCTGAACCGCCTTCGGGTCGTTACGCTATTTCTAAACGCCTTATTGAGATCATGAATATCACTGAGCACACCACTGCGCGACATAAGCAAGTCACACTCGTTTTCGTTGCTGCTTTACTGATAACAAGCATCGCTGCTGGTGCTGATTCAACACCGTTGGATCAGCTGTTGTCTTTGGTACCAAAATCAGCGGTTGAACATTCTTTAGAGACTGCGAAACAGATTAAGTCACGTGTGCCAGCGGTTGAGAGTTGGGTGGTTGAGGAAAATAGCATTAATGGGGATATATCAAACAAAGCGCTATTGGATTCGGTTGGCCGGGTTCTTAAAGCCGATGCAAGGCTACAGCAAACACTTGATCGTCTTTATGTCCATCGAGAAAATTTTCAACGATCCTTAGCATCGGATGAGAGAAAGCCTGCCATCCGCGGATTTTTAGAATGCATGACTGCATTAATTGACTTATCAGGACGATTACGCTACTACACCGTCGATTTTTTCACGGATGTTATATACCAACTTAAATATTCACCCGAAGACTTCGACACGCTGCTTAATACATTCATCGCCTACAAAAACTCTGCCGGTGCGCTTGTTTCGCTTGAAACTCTTGCCGATGACCTGAGTGATAATTCCGAGGCAACACTTTCCAGCCACTTGAAAGGCAAGATCATACAGCTTGCACGCGTTACCCGCGAGCGATCATTACTCCCCCTTTTGATGGAAATTGTCGACAAGAGTCAGGTTGATTCTGAATTTTCAATCTTGGTCATCGACACCGTTCGACAGATTGGAATACCCCAACTTGCCCGACCAGATGGCGACCCAGCACTGGGCCCACCACTAATTGAGAGCAAAAAAATTCTCACGATTCTTTCCAAAATCGATCCCGCTAGTTTGAGTTCTAACGATAAACAGCGGCATCAAAAATTAACTGCGGAATTTAAGGAGCATGATGCTCTCGGTGCATCTGGCGAAAATCTTCAATTTGGAAGGGCAAGTGTACGAGAAGGTGACTGGCTGCTGATGAAAAATCCCTCTCCTTACAATCGATTCACTGATCTTTATCCTGGCTTATTCACTCATGTGGGAGTTGTAACAACCGAGCGTGGTGCTGACGACCGGAAGCGATTCGTTGTGGTTGACCTGCCAGAGATTGGAAATTCGATTCCGGCAACTCCGGTCGATAAATTTGTCGAACGAACATTAAATTTTGTAATTCTTCGACACCCAGATCCCGACGTCCAAAAGGTGATGGGAGATGTTGCGCGAGCCATCATCGGAAATAATTCAAAATTTGATTTAAATTTTCGAACCAAAGCTATTGAACGATTAAAGGGAAAAAAGCTTGAAGGAGAATTAATTGATGGCTATTGTGCCGGCCTTTTATTGCTGTGTGCCCAAGAAACCGGAAAACCAGAGCGAGATTTTTTTCCACTCGACGAGAGACCTGCGGGCGGCAATACGTTGCAAAACCTCGCGAAACTTGACGTTTCGATGCCAGAACGGTTTCTCTCACCCACTGGCCCCCTTTTTTCATCCGAATTGAATTTGATTTATCGCCATGAAACAATGTATTCACCGAGGCGAGAAATCGAACAGGCAATATATGACCACTTTGCAAAGCAAATGCGGCAGGAACACCTGAACCCATCCCTAAACTGGTTTCATAGCTTACGATTAAATCTGGCAAAAGCGGTCGAAAAAAATCCTGCGTTAGGTAAGGCGTTAGCGAATGTCGCGGGTGTAAATCAAAACATCGATCTCGTAGCTGCAGCAAAACTGGGTGCGGTAGTCGAGACATTAGACGAGATTGCAAAGAACGCAAGTAGCAAATACCAACGCGTGCGTCGCGCATTTCGAATCGATGCTCTAGACAACATCCAACCAGGATCCGAGGGTGATAAAATTTATGATCAGATCGTGATGCGAAGGCGGATTCACGCAGACCTATTTGTCCGCTGGGAAGCCGGTGTCATCACTCCTCGAGAACTGCGAATTGAATTGGTGGATTACTATATCGATGAGGGCTGTAAGGAATTAGATAAACGATTTTTCTCCGACTTTGAAAAAACGGTGAACAACCATCCGGATGAATAAATTTGTTTGAAAACCGTCCCTAATTCTCCAATTTTTATGATCCCTATTTTACGTTCGAGGTAATGGCGTAATGAATATCGTTGTTTTGGGTGCAGGGACAGTAGGCACCTCGATTGCTGATCTCCTTTGTCAGCATCGGCACAATGTAATTGTTGTGGATCACGATGGTGCAAACATCGCGGGAATCAATGAGCGGCTTGATGTGCGCGCAATACACGGATCCGCATCTCAATCGAGCGTTTTGTTCCAGGCTGGGGTGGCAAGTGCTGATTTATGTCTTGCCGTTACCGGGAATGATGAGGTTAATTTAATTGCCGCAAGCTTGGCTAAGGCGATGGGTGCTTTGCGGACGGTCGCTCGAGTTTATGCACCAGTTTACAACGATTTAAGCACCTTCGACTATCAGCGTCATTTTCACATCGATCGTCTATTGAGTCTTGAGCACCTTTCTGCCATGGAGATTGCCCACAATATCCGACATCCGGGGAGTGTGGCCATGGAGCATTTCGCGCGGGGTGAGTTGGAAGTCGATGAAATTGAAGTTACAGAAAAAGCACCTACGCTAGGCATTCCAATAAAAAATTTAGGGTTACCGCCGGGTGTGCGGATTGCATCTATTACACGGAATCATCGCACATCACTGGCTTTAGCGGAGGATGAGCTGGAGGTGGGTGATCGGATCACTCTCATTGGAACCGGAGATGATATCGATGAAGTGAAAGAGTTGTTTCAAAAAGGTTCGCCTGCCAAGTTGGGTGTAGTGATTGCGGGCGGTGGTGAGACGGGATACCATTTGGCGCAATCATTAGAAAATAGCCGTTGCGGCGTCGTTTTATTGGATGCGAACATCGAGCGATGTAATTTTTTATCTGAAAGCCTACCCGGCGTGACAGTAGTTCATACGGATGCGACGCAACGTGCCCACTTGGAAGAAGAGCGGGTTGGCAGAGCTGACGTTTTTGTCGCCTGTATGGCTGATGATGAAGATAATATTATGGCTTGCGTTACAGCGCGAGAGATCGGCGCAAAAACCATCAATGCGGTTGTTGAGCGACCCGATTACGCTGAGGTTGTAGGTAAACTGGGGATTGATCGCGCTGTAAGTCCTCGGGAGGTGATGGCGCGGCAAGTTCTCAGCCTTCTGTTTCGCGGTCCCGTAATCTCTCGAACCGCAATCGGCGGCGGTGATTTGAATGTTCTCGAGTTAGTCGTTCGAGAAAATTCGGCTTGCACCCAACATGTGCTGGCAAATTTGAAACTACCTGAGCAATGTCTTATTGCTGTGATCGTACACGATGATTACGTTCGTGTTCCAGGTGCAGACGACCGTCTTGAGCCTGGCGATACTGTCGTCGCACTGATTGACGATTCTGCGATTGAAGAAACCGTGGCTATGTTCGAGTCAGGTTCCCAGTAGATTCAGGGCAAAAAATAAATCAATTCTTGTGCTGTAGGTAATTAGCTTTTTTCCTGTTGTGGGAATCCACCAGCAATTATGAATTTTCTTCTCTTGTTTAAATTATTGAGCCGCATCGTTTTTCTCATTGCGGCTGCCATGGTTTTCAGTCTGCCTTGGGCTTTCCCTGCCATCGGCGGAAGCGCTGAGTTTGAATTCGATGGTTTCTTCGGACTTGTCGGATCGATTGCGATTGCACTTATTGCTGGCAGTTTGCTTTGGTATCTCGGAAAAAATGCGGATGGATCCCTCTATCGCAAAGAGGCTATGGCGGTGGTTGGCCTCAGCTGGATTTTAGCCACTGCACTTGGGGCAATGCCTTATCTGATTAGCCGCACTGAAATGGCGCCTGGAAGAGCAATGCAGTTTTGGGATGCTTGTTTCGAATCGCAATCCGGTTTTAGCACAACCGGGGCTACTGTTTTAACGGATGTGGAAATGCACGACGGCCAAGCATTAGTGCCTCGATCCATACTTTTTTGGCGAAGCAGCACACACTTTTTGGGGGGAATGGGAATTATTGTGTTGTTTGTAGCTATTCTGGGTCAGGGCTCCGCCGGAAAAACCTTAATGCGGAGTGAAATCCCAGGACCGACTAAAGATGGTCCTCGGACACGCATGCAGCATACCGCCTGGATTTTTGCCGCGATCTATTTTGCGCTCACTGCTGTGTTGTCGATTTTGTTGGCATGTTGCGGGCTCTCGTGGTTCGACTCCTTCTGTACATCTTTTGGAACGATGGCAACGGGTGGGTTTAGCACTTACGACAATAGTATTGGACACTTTGCTCAAATACCAAGTGTGGGGCCAGTTGGAGCCACTTGGGCAGAATCAATTATTATGCTGTTCATGGTCATTGCCGGTACTAATTTTACTTTGCTTTACTTTCTGGCAATTGGAAAGCCTCTTAAATTATTGAAAGATGTCGAATGGCGCGCGTACATCATGACGCTATTTGTCGTCTCACTATTGATTCTATTTTTTGGCTATTTAAATCACGATCGTCTATTTTACTACGGAGAAAATATTTGGCAGTCGTTCAGCTCTGGGATTCGACAAAGTAGCTTCCAGGTAGTTTCGATTATGACAACCACGGGATTCAGTAATTCGGCTAATTTTGATGAGTGGAATAATTTTGGTCGCGGAACACTCCTGTTATTGATGTTCATCGGGGGCTGCGCAGGAAGTACCGGAGGCGGACTCAAGGTGATTCGACACATCATGTTTTTGAGTATCATGCGCTTGGAACTTGAGAAATCTTATCATCCCACTGTGGTTCGGCCGCTTCGTTTAGGAGGGCAACCCGTAGAAGACCAAAATTTACGGAAGAATATTCTTGTTTATTTTGGCTTAATTTTACTTATTTTTGTTTTCAGTTGGCTCTTCCTTATTACGACCGAACCCGATGCCACCTGGATACGGGGGGGCACTGGCATTGAGCATATGGACCATAAATTAATCGACTGTGCCTCAAGTGTTGCGGCCACACTCAATAATGTAGGTCCGGGCTTGGGAACAGTGGGACCCAAGTACACCTATACCTATTTCACACCTCAGGCAAAATTTCTCTTTATTTGGCTGATGATGATTGGTCGCTTGGAAATTTTTACGATCCTTGTCCTGTTTTTACCCGGTTTCTGGCGGAATCAATAAACCTACTGCTTCGTCGACGGGCCCCTATACTGACTGACGAACGCTTCGCTGGTCCGCATAAGCTGACCGCGTTACAATGCCCAGACTGGCGGATTCCGTAACACTGCCATCTTCCTTAGGAGAAATCGGGATGCAGAGGATCTGCGCGTCTTTAGTTGTTGTATTTTGCAGTTTCTATTGTGGATTCTCACACGCCGCGGATCCGCCCGCTGACAGGGCCGAGGGGCAACAGGCCGGAAATGGTGAGAAAAATCCCAATGCTGGTGAAGACGATCTGTTTGAGGCGACCCAACGCAAAGTGAATTCACAAAGCTTTGGGGATCTCAAGGAAGTGATTCTCTTATGCGAATCGGCTATTCGCAAAGGTTTGGATGAACAGAACCAGAATTTCGCGAAGCAGCTAATTGCATCCACAAGGTTTGAGCGCGCAAGTCGCATTTGCGAGGAAATATTTGATCGATATCCTCCAAGCGATAACTGGCCAACACTGTCTCAACTTGCCCGTGTTGACCTGGAGGCTGCTGTAATACAACAAGAGTTGTTTGCTGAAGCATATTTGCTTCTCGGCCGCATTTATCTGCTGCCACGCGGGAATCGAAAAAAAGCTCGATCGGCACTCGACAAAGCGATTGTTCAGTCAGAGGGGGATCCTTCAATTCAGGCGATGGCTTATGCGCTCCGTGGAGAAATTCGTAGCAAGCCTGAAAATCAACTCGCCGATTTTAATGCCGCTCTGCTTCTGGTTCCGGACCTAACGACTGCCCTCCGAGCCCGGGGAATTTTTTACATGAGGGCAAACAAACACGAAAAAGCAATTGTTGATTTTCGGAAAGTAATAGCCCTTGAGCCGGACGATCCCCGTGTTCACGAAATGCTTGGCTTGGGACTTTTATTTAACAATCAATTGGATGCTGCCCTTGAAACATTTAATCGCTCGCTCGAAATCAATCCCGAACGCGAATCGGCATTATCTTATAGGGCGAGAATTTTCCTGGACCAAGGAAACCTTGATCAGGCACTGAAAGACATCGATCGGGCATTGGAACTGGTTGTCGATAATCTTTCCTGGCGGTTGATTCGAGCAGAAATTTACTGGCAACAGAAAAAATTTGGCGAGGCCATCCGCGACGTAGAGCATGTACTCACTGTAGACCCTAAACTACTGCGAGCCATTCGGATGCGGGCGGCTATCTTGGCAGAAGATGATCAAATGAATGAGGCGATTGCAGGCCTCAAGCGGGGATTGAATGTCTTGCCGGACAATGACGGTCTGCTGATGTATCTTGCCTTGTTTTATGCCAATAATCGTCAAACCTCCGAGGCGTTAGAAGCCTACAATAAGTTATTGCAGCGACCTGTGCCTCAGGCCCCCATTTATCGAAATCTAGGAGATCTGTTATTGAATGTCGGTCGCCAATCCGAGGCCATTGCAAACTATGACAAAGCGCTTGAAATTGAGCCTAACGACTCAAGCGTCCTAAATAATCTTGCATGGGTACTGGCAACCTCACCTGATGCGAAGTTGCGCGATGGCAAACGGTCTTTAAAACTTGCCAAGCGTGCTTGTGAGGTAACAGAATATAAGGAAGCACATATTTTGAGTACGTTAGCCGCGGCTTGTGCGGAAAATGGTGACTTTCCTGAGGCTATTCGCTGGTCAACAGAGGCTGTTGCGTTGGGAAACCGTGACGTGGATGAACAACTGGCCAAAGAACTCAAAAGTTATGAGGCAGGGAAACCCTGGCGGGAAAAACAAACCGCAGAAGATGAAAACGAAAGAGAAAATACTGAATCAACACCAGCTAATCCAGGGGTCGGATCTTCCGCTGCTGAAAATTAATCAGGCGACATCAGCCTCCGTCTGCGTATCAGACTGGGTATTTTCTCGCAGGTCATCGAATCCTTTCCGCTCGCAAAAATCACCGAAGCTTTCACCGTCCTGCCGATCTTGTTTGAAATAAGCAAACAGTGGTAACAGCGTCGCTGCAACCTCCTCACTGGGTACCAGATCCTGATAAATGCGATTCAGTCGATCGCCTTCACGCCGTCCGGCGAGCAGGATGGTGTATTTGCCGAGCGTCTTACCGACCAGGCCAATGTCCGAGTTGTAGGGGCGTGCGCATCCGTTGGGACAACCGGTCATCCGTGTGGTGAAAACTTCATTTTCTAAGCCCATCTTTTTCAGACCCGACTCAAGCTGATCCATAATGCCCGGCAGTGCTCGCTCACTCTCGGCGACGGCCAGACCGCAAGTCGGCATCGCCGGACAGGCCATACTCCAGCGGCGAACGGTACTGATCGCCTCCGTGCGGGGAATTCCGTGTTCGTCCAGGATTTGTTCAATCTCTGCTTTTTGGTCCGTTTCGATATCGGTAAAGAGAATATTTTGATGGCTGGTGAAACGGAGCGGTGGGTTGAGGCGATGACAAATTTGCCGGAGCGCCGTTTTCAGCATGAAGGTGCCTTCATCCTTGATCCGCCCGTTTTCCACATTGAGACCATAAAACCACTTTCCATCTCCCTGCTCATGCCAACCCAGATGATCATCAAAGCCGGTCACTGAAAGTGGCCTGGCCGTTTCCAGAGTTTGGCCATAATATTCCTCGACCTTCTCTCTGAAGTTTTCCAGTCCCCAGTTGTGAATCAGATATTTGAGCCGGGCATTTTTTCGATCCGCCCGATTGCCGAAATCACGTTGTACTTTGACCACAGCGGTTGCGACATCAATCACCTGTTCCGGCGTGACAAACGCCAGTGGCTTGCCAAGCGCAGGAAATGTTTTTTTGGCCGTGGGTGTGGTTCCAAATCCGCCACCGACGAGCATATTGTAGCCAATAATTTTGTCATCTTTGCAGATTGCCAGCAGCCCCAGGTCTTGTGAATAAACATCAATGCAGTTGTCTTCGGGGCGTGCGATGCCCATCTTGAATTTACGGGGCAGATAGACATCCCCGTAAATCGGTTCGACCTCAAAGGGATTCGTGGTACCACCGACCAATTCCTTCTCTTCTGTTTCTTCATCCGTGAGCCACAACTGATGGTACGCCTTGGTGCGGGGCATGAAATGCTGAGAGAGTTGATCGGCCATCTCCTGCATCTGAGTATAGATCGGGTTGTTGCGAAAGGGTGCAGGGCAACACATGACATTCCGGTTCACATCTCCGCAGGCGGCCAGCGTCGTTGCCTGCACTTCATTGATCCGGCGAATCGTCTTCTTCAAGTCGCTTTTTAAAATTCCATGTAGCTGCAACGCCTGCCGGGTCGTAATCCGAAGCGTAGTGTTACCGACCTCATCACATAGATCGAGTTCCGCAAGCAACTGTTCCGAGGTGAACTTCCCTCCAGGAACCACGGTGCGGAGCATCATCGAATAGGCTTTGCCACGACCATCTGCGCGGGCGGCCTTTCGCTCGTCGCGATTATCCTGCTGATAGCTGCCGTGATGCTTAAGTAGTTGGATACTGCCTTTGCCGAAAAAGGCATTTTCATCCACAAGTTCTTCCGGAATGTCACCACGCAAGTAGTAACTGGACTGCTTGAATTTCTCGACCGGACTGACCTTGGGGGCTTCGCCTGGAGGGGTCGTTTCACTCATTAAAATATTTCCGCAGCTTATGGTTTATTCGGGCGAGAGAATTATATCGGGGACTAATTAGGGCGGCCACAGGAACTTGGCGCAAGAACGCATGATTTTCTCTGAAAATCATCGTTAGTTGCGTCTTTGGGGCAGGAACCGGTAGGATGGTGATCACAAGAATTCAGGCCAATCTGTCTTAGGCGCAACTCATTCGGTGAACGTTCAAACATGGTTAAACCTCAAAAATTGAATGCCTGTCTGGGTATTCCGCTTCTGTTTCTAGTCGGTTCGCTGATCGGTTGTGGTGGTGGGGATGAAAATCGTGTGCCCGTGCTTCCGGTAAAAGGCAAGGTATTACTCGACGGAGAACCCGCAGTCGGTGCCTATGTGGAATTCATCCAAAAAAATCCATCCTCTGCGACTAAAAATATAAGTCCCACATCGAGCGTTGACGACAATGGAGATTTTTTGTTGTCGACTTACGCCATAGGTGATGGCATCCCCGAGGGGAATTATGACGTGTTGGTACGGTGGCCGACCCCGGATGAAATGACAGAAGTCGATACGTATCCAGAAAATTGGGAGTATTTACGCGAAGTTTATGGGGACTCAGAAAATCCACGTCTTGAGGCAAAAATTCAAAAGCCGAGTGAAGATGAAGACATTAAAATTATTGTGGTTCCGACTTTTCTTCTCGTATCTGAAGAAGATGACGAGTTTGAGGAATAAAATTCTCTCGATAAACCCATTCAACATCTCCATGCAAATATTGAAACCTTGCTCTGCACGCAAACGTTACCCTGCACACGGATTGGGTTTTACCCTAATTGAACTCTTAGTTGTGATCGTAGTGCTGGGGATCCTACTGAGCCTACTGCTTCCCGCATTCAACTCCATTCGCGAGGGGGCACGTCAATCGGTCTGTTCGAATCAATTGCGCCAACTCGGACTGGGTCTTCAGCAGTATGAAAGTCGTAACGGTGCATTTCCGGCCGCAGCTACCGGAGCAACCAGTGGCGAATTTAAAGATGAACCACGATACAATGTACTTGCCTACATTCTCCCCTATCTTGAACTTGACTACATTGCAGACATTTTTGATATGGAGAATGATTGGAATGATACGAGCAACCGAAAAAATGAACTTTCTGCTGCAGAGTTAGAAATTTTTAAGCAGCGGATGGGTTTTAAAAGCAATAACTTCAGTGTCACTAACGAACGCATTGCGGGACAAGATGCCTTCCAGTTCCTGTGTTCAAGCGCGCCTGTAAGAGACAATGATGTATCTCAGGGTACAAGAACATATATGTACCCGCATGCCGCGACCGATTACTGTTCCGCTTATGCAATTGATGATGATCTCTATAGCCGTTACACCAATACTCACGGGTATGATGGTCCCGAGGCAGCCTTTGAAAAAGGGGGTCTACAGCTGAACAAGCGATTGCGTACCTCGGCCTTCAAAGACGGTCTGGGGAACACTTTCATGCTTTTTGAATCGGCCGGAAAGCCTTATCGTTATGTTGACGGAAAACCCTATGGAAACGCTTACGACACTTATACCCAATGGAGTAACTGGAGAGCGTCCATGAAATTAAATCCTGGGATTCAAAGCCAGACTTTCAATCGCGATAAATTAATCAATCACACCAACATTGGTGAAGTCTATAGTTTTCACCCAGACGGTGCGATGATTCTCTATGGTGATGGGGCAGTAAAGTTCGAATCCGAGGAAATGCCCGTGGATGTCTTTGTTAATCGGTTTACGCGGGACGGTGGAGAAGTTGAATATCGAGATTAAATTTCGCATTCTGTCTTTATGAGCCGATCGACCGACCTGACACTCGGATTGATCCGACGATAAAATTGGGCCATGTCTAATTCGATTGCCCAATACATCGACCACGCGGTCTTGCACCCCACGCAGACACACGAAGATCTCGGCGCCGCTTGCATGCTCTGCGATCGAGTTGGCACGGCGAGCATCTGCGTCAAGCCAAGCATGGTCTCGCGGGCCGCTGAGCTTTTGGCCGATAGCAGCGTCAAAGTCTCGACCGTGATCGGTTTTCCCCACGGCGGCACCAGCACAGCGGCCAAGGCCGCAGAAGCCGAGAAAGCCTGCCAGGATGGAGCATTGGAACTGGATATGGTCGTAAACATCGGCCGAGCCCTTGCCGGTGATTACGCTTTTATCGAGGAAGACATTCGGCAGGTCGTGGCAGTGGCCGCCACGCACAAGGCGATCGTCAAGGTGATTTTCGAGACAGGTCTATTACAAAATGATGAACAAAAAATCGAGCTCTGTGGCTGCAGCGAACGGACTGGCGCAGACTTTGTCAAAACCTCAACCGGATTCGGTTTTGTGAAAGCAGCGGATGGCAGCCTGGCATCGACCGGTGCTACCCGCGATGATATCCGCTTGATGCGAGAGCATTTTTCGCGGGGAGTCAAAGCCTCGGGAGGGATCCGCTCACTCTCGGACGCCAGGGCGTTTGTTGAAATGGGTGCGTCACGACTCGGCACCAGCAGCACCGAGTCGCTAGTTCAGGAAGAACAAGGAAATGAGACTCGCGCAGAATCAAATACAGGTTACTAAGAAAGAGGCATAAGCGAACACACCATGCTGGATCTATACGACAAAATTGAAGAAGCTAAGGCATTTATCGCTGAAAAATGGAGTGGCACCCCTAAAGCGGGCATTATTCTTGGGACAGGACTCGGTCCGTTTGTGGAGCGCATCGAGATTGAAGCAGAAATTGATTATGAATCGATTCCTCACTTTCCCAGTTCGACGGCGACCAGTCATCGGGGCCGATTGATCTGCGGGAAAATCGATGGTGTACCAGTGGTGGCGATGGAAGGTCGGATCCACCTTTATGAGGGCCACGCAGCCAAAATGATCACCCTTCCGGTGCGGGTAATGCGGGCCATGGGTGCCAAGTGGTTGATTGCCTCCAATGCCGTGGGCGGAATGAATCCAAACTATCAGGCT
>JAYZMM010000099.1:0-12541 GCA_036153155.1 Planctomycetota bacterium | reverse complement strand
GCTTGTGCCCGTTTCATTCAGGCCGTGCGGATCATCTTCGGCCCGGATCCGCTCGGCAACCAGCCGTTCGGTCGCCCGCACGCTTAACTGCTCGCTGCGAATCTGGCGGGCCAATTTCAATTGGTCCTGCTCCTGTCCCAGCGGCAACAGGGCCCGACCGTGACCGGCCGACAGCGATCCATCGCGGATCAATTCCTGAACCGCCAGAGGAAGCTCAAGCAGGCGAATCAAGTTCGCCACCGTTGAACGATCAATCGAGAGACGGCGGGCCAATTCATCCTGCGACGCGCCAAAACGCTCAAGGTATTGACGGAAAGATACGGCCTTTTCCAGCGGGCCCAGATCTTTTCGCTGCAGGTTCTCAACGATCGTCATCTCGGCAACCTGCTGATCGTCCGCCTCGCGGACCGTGGCAGGACCCTCGGTCCCGCCTGCCTGGATCGCCGCTCGCCAGCGGCGTTCACCGGAGATCAGCTGAAAGCGATCGCCATCTTTGCGGACCACGATCGGCTGGAGCAAACCGTGATCGTCCAGGCTTTCCGCTAAGCTGTTGAGCTCTTCCTCGTCGAACTCGGTCCGTGGCTGGTAGGGATTCGTGTCGATCTGGTAGACGTTGACCTGAACCAGGGCTCCGTCCTCCGCCGGCGGTTGTGATTCGCCGGAAGATCCACCGGTCGCCGCGTTCTCAGGGGCCGGTTTTTGCGACGGAAGGCTTCCGCCTGCCTGGCCTGCAGCGGCCTGACCCAATAACGCTTCTAAACCTCGACCAAGCCTCCGCTCCGCCGGTTTTCCCTCGGCATCACTCATCGAACGCACCTCCTTGTACGCATCTTATCCGCCACAGGGCTGCCAATCTGCCAAAGCAAACCAGAAACCCCGGGCAATGGTGGGGCGGGATTGTAGCGACGCGTTGCGGGAGAGTCGAGGTCAGAGTGAAAAAAGTCACAGCAAGCGAAAGCTAAATTAGTCCGCTATGCACTCAACCTGTTTCACGTGAAACACCCATCTTACCTAAACGCCGATAGCACGGCCTGCACCTACACCCGCGACAGGTAGCAGCCAGGTAGCACCGAGCGATCACTTGTGAGAATGGATGACCATTCCGGCCAGCAGTTTGGGATAAAAGTAGGTGCTCTTGGCCGGCATCCGCTCACCATGCTCACTGATCTTGCGGATATGCTCAAGCGACGCGGGCATCACCAGGGCACCGAGTCGGTAGGGCTCTGCCACCTCGCCGGCACCGCCCGGTTCGCTGTTCTGTTCGATGCCCTGCATGAACTTTTCGACCGAATGCACATAGCCTGGCTTCGGATGCCCGGCTGCTCCCAGCAGGTCGTCGATGATCAACCGGTGCAGGATGCTCACGCCCAGCCCCTGCCAGTCGCTGCTGTGGTCCGGAACCAGTTCTGCCATCCGCTCGCGGCCCTTATCGGTAATCCGTGCCACCGTCCACCGCTCGTCCGAGGTGGTCAGAAGGCCAATCGTCCCCTGGTCACTCTCTTTCTCAATCTCTTCCCAGATCGGCTCGGCCAGATCGACGCCCTCGCCGGCAATGCGGGTGGTGAAATATCCGGCCAATCGCTCACCGAGTTGTTCTGCCGAAAGCTCGGGAACCCCACGGAAAAGGCGGTGTGTCGGCTGCACGATCAAGCCCGGATCATTCATCCCCACACACATCATCAACACACCATTCGCCGCATCATCGGCGGACAATTTACCCTCGGCCTGCAGCTCATCCCGGTAGTTGCAGGCCGTCTCATAGCGGTGATGTCCATCGGCAATGAACATCGGCTTAGGCCCCATGATGGCCGCTAGTTGCGTGAGGACCTCAAGGTCCGTGACCGGCCAGATGCGGTGGATCACCCCCAGATCGTCAGTTGCTTCCAGCGGCGCCACACCCGCTATGGCCGCCTCCAGCAGATCCTGCGCTTCTGATTTTTCATCCGGGTAGAGGCCAAAAATCTGGCTTAGATTTGCCTCGCAAGCCCGAGTGAGTTTCAAGCGATCGGCCTTCGGGCCGGACATTGTTTCTTCGTGTGGATAAATTGTCCCTTCGCCGAACCGCTCCAAACCACAGCGGGCCATGAACCCCCGCCGCTCGATCGAATTGCCACAATCGTCAAAAACCTGATGATAGACATAAACGGCAGGATCGGACTCGCGAAACAGAATCCCTTCGCGCTGCCAATTACGAAGCATCATCGCCGCTCGGCTGTAGCAATTACTCTCCTCGTTGTCGTCAGCCTCAGCCCGATTCAGGATCAACCGCACCACGTTGGCCGGGTGCCGCTCATAAAGCGCATCCTGCATTTCGGGATCGATTACATCATACGGCGGTGCGACCACATTACTGAGTGAACCGACGTGACCAAGGTCGTAACGGAGTCCGGGAAAGGCTTCGATTTTTGGCATAAGACGGGGTTCCTCAGGAGTAGAGTCTACGGAACAGCAAACGGAAAACGCCTGGATTACAGGCATTTCCAGCCGAGCAGTTCCCAGGACCCGCGCGATCGTATCCCGAAGCAGCGCGCAATGGAAGTCCCGTGGGACGCCAATCCCAAAAACCCTGTCGAGCATTCCGAGAAAAACGCCTTAGTACCGGTAATATTCCGGCTTAAAGGGTCCCTCTTGCGGGACATTGATGTAGTCGGCCTGCTCGGGGGTCAGCTCCGTGAGCTTGACTCCCAACTGATCGAGATGCAAACGGGCCACTTCCTCATCAAGCTTTTTCGGCAACACATGGATGCCGATCGGATAGCTGTCTGTCTCGTTCCAGAGGGCCATCTGGGCCAGCACCTGATTGGTGAACGAATTGGACATCACAAAGGAGGGATGACCGGTGGCGCAACCGAGATTCACCAGTCGACCCTGTGCAAGAACGATGATCGAGTGCCCATCGGGAAATGTGTAGCGATCGACCTGTGGCTTGATCTCCACACACTCCACATCGCTTTTACCGTTCAACCAGGCCATGTCGATTTCCAGGTCAAAATGGCCAATATTGCAAACAATTGCATCATTCGGCATCTGCTCCATATGCCGTCCCATCACGATATCGCGGTTCCCCGTGGTGGTCACAAAGATGTTACCCTGCGAGGCAGCCTCGTCCATCGTGGTGACTTCGAAACCCTCCATTGCTGCTTGCAACGCGTTGATCGGGTCGATTTCGGTCACAATCACGCGAGCGCCATATCGCTGCATCGAGTGGGCACAACCTTTGCCGACATCGCCATACCCGGCAACGACGACGACCTTGCCGGCAACCATCACATCGGTGGCCCGTTTAATCCCGTCGGCCAGCGACTCTCGACAACCATAAAGATTGTCAAATTTGCTCTTGGTCACCGAATCATTCACATTAATAGCCGGCATTTTCAGTTCGCCATTTTGATGCATCTTGTAGAGGGCTTTGATGCCGGTGGTGGTCTCCTCGGAGAGGCCGCGAATATCACCCAGATACTCGGGAAAACGCTGATGGACCATTGCCGTTAGATCGCCACCGTCGTCGAGAATCATGTTCAGCGGTTCGCCAGAGGGGAACGTGAGAGTTTGCTCGATGCACCAATCGAATTCTTCTTCACTCATACCTTTCCAGGCGTAAACCGGAATTCCAGCAGCGGCGATCGCAACCGCAGCGTGATCCTGCGTGGAGAAAATATTGCAACTGCTCCAGGTGACTTCCGCACCAAGTTCGATCAGCGTTTCGATCAGCACGGCGGTCTGAATCGTCATGTGCAGGCATCCTGCAATCCGCGCCCCCTGCAGCGGCTTTTCCGTGCCATATTTTTGCCGCAGCGCCATCAGGCCGGGCATTTCGTTTTCAGCAAGTTGAATCTCTTTGCGTCCCCAGTCAGCCAGTTTCTGGAATTCTTCCTCGGAACAATCAACCACTTTATAAGATAGCTTGGCTTCGACTTGTGACACCGTTTCGCTCCTGTCTGAGTTGCTAAACCTGATCCGCTAAATGAATCGCCGATTGCTAGCCGTTTCTTCTCAAAAACGGCTCAGCTCCTTGTCCCTGTATGATATGCTCTCAGCCGGCCAAATCACAGGGCATTTCTTTTCAAAAGGGCAGATTTCGCCTGCAAATCGGCCATCAGCGGGAGAGCGATGCCAGCGCCCCATATGCCGCCTCGGCGAAGGCTGCAACCGCTTGAGGATCTTTTTCGCCGGGCTCGTGTTCCACACCACTTGCCGTATCAACCGCATCGGGCCGCACCGTCAAGATTGCTTCGGCCACGTTCTTCGCGTTTAAGCCGCCCGCCAGAACCAGTGGCAATCCGCCGAGCATTGTTCGCTGGTCTGCAAGTTGTTTCCAGTCCGCTGTTTCTCCGGTGCCACCGTACCGCTCAGGATCGTAGGCATCGATCAGCACCGCTTGCAGATTGATCTCGGGCATGCTGCACGCCTCAAGATAGCGGACAATCGGCGCAAGCCCGCTTGGACCAAGTCGAAACGCGCGGATTACGGGTCTTCGCCCAAGGGCAAGTAAATATTCGGGAGGTTCGTCACCGTGCAACTGGATGAAATCGAGGCCCAGGTGATCGTAAGCCGTGCAAACCTCATCATCCGTCGCATTGACGAATAGGCCGACTCGCGCCACCCTGCCAGGGGTTGCCTGCACGATTCGGAAAGCTTGCTCCTGCGTGATGCAACGCGGACTCTTGGCATAGAAGTTCAGCCCGATGGCATCGGCTTTGGTCTGACTAATGACTTCGCCATCGCCCGCACTGGTCAAACCACAGATCTTGACGCGAAACACGCTGAAGAATTCCTTGCCGTCGAAGAAACCACCGAAACTGATCGTCGAACCACGAGTGCCCACGATCTGTTTGGGGAGTATAGCGCGGCAGAAGCCACAAACCAAGTGCGCAAGTCCCGCAAATTGCGTACCTTCGCACGCTAGCATTGCTGCGTAAAAACCTCAAGCAACGCACCTCAAGTTGCTCGCGGGTGCAGTCGATGTCGAGTTATGGAGCGTGCTCCCTGAGACCCGTAGACCCTAACCGCTAAAGCGCTGCGTTTGAGAAAATGATGCCCCGCCGCACAATGTCCCCATCGGGTGCCCGTTACACCCCATCCCTGCCGTCACTCGGTTCCCTCTATGAGGGTTGCGTGGTCGTGCTCGCAATCTTGCTGGTGACGCTTACTGTCTGCCGCTGGCAAAGCGATCTTTTTCGTGCCCAAGCGCAATTGACAATCACCCGAAAAAGCATGGACTCCTTCTGGCCCACGCCAAATCGCTGCGAAGAAATATTCGGTCGGGCAGTGTGTGCCATGCTGATCGATAAAGAAGCGGATCAGCCATGTTCGCATTCGGCAACCGATGCGGATAAGCAGCTGAAGGAACGAGGTATTTCGGTCGTGATGGGCGATGACTCGACCCCGCTGTTTCTCAATTTTTCCATCTTTTGCACGGCATCCCACCACGATCTTGCCGTCCAGACTGTGAACCAACTTGGCGGTCAACTAATTCGAGGCGATTCGATCGATGGTGGCGACGGGTTCGCTCCGGCTCAAACCCGCTGGCACATGGTGCCGGCTAAAACGGCTGCCCGCCAAAGTGCTCCTCTATCTGCTGGAACGCTGGGGGGATGTCTGCTGCTGAGTATGCTATCGAGCTGCCCTCTTCTGATCATGAAACACAGCTCCCGCGCTTTAAGAAACCGTGACGAAACCGAATCGTTGCTCGGCGTGCCGGTGCTCGCGGAGTTCGCCGCCCCTGAGGGCACGCTCCTGCCAGTGAAGCCACGACGCATGTTTCAACGCATCTTGGTCGTAGGGGAATGGATCTTAATTACGATGCTTCTGACCGCTCTCGCGGCAGCTCTGTTAGATACACATTTTGCCCGCCAATTTCTCGGACAGCCGGTCACGGCCCTTGCCGATGGGATCCGCCAACTATCGGCATTAACCTGGAGTTAAAAATGTACGAATCGTTTTATGGTTTTACCTCCCGCCCCTTTGCAGCCGTTCCGGCAACAGACCGCTATTTTCCCGCAGAATCGATCGAGTCGGCCCGCGGAAATCTTATCCGCTGCGTCGAGCGGGCCGAGGGATACGGATTGGTGATAGGGCCCACCGGTAGCGGCATATCTTTGCTCTGCCAACTCCTTGCCGCGCATTTTGAGCAGCAACTTGAGACCGTCCTGTTGGCAAATCTTCGACTTACCAATTGTCGGGAGATGCTTCAAACCATCCTCTACAAACTGGGTATTCCATATCAAACATTGGCAGATGGTGAATTGCGACTGGCAATCATCGAGGCACTCTCACCCGCAGGCAGGTGCCCTCATGGCATAGCGCTGATCGTTGATGAGGCCCACCTGCTTTCGCCCCGGATGTTTGAAGAGTTGCGTTGTATGACCAACATGGTGCATGATGCGTGGCCCGGGGTCCGCTTGATCCTGGCTGGTGGCAGCAGCCTGGAAGAGCGGTTCGCGCATCCGCGTCTTGCCCGCATCAATCAGCGAGTGGCAGTGCGGTGTTATTTGCACCCGTTCACGGCCGAAGAATGCTACCAATTTGTACGAGCGCAGACCGACGCTGCAGGCACGCATCCGGATCGTCTATGGTCGCTTGAAGCCCTTCAGGCGATCCATCGATGTGCAGACGGATCCCCGCGGCTGATTAATCAACTCTGTAATCACGCGTTGCTTCTGGCCGCTGAAGCGAAGGTGCCACAATTGGGTGAAGCAGAGATCGAGCGGGCGTGGAATGATTTTCAACAACTGCCGACAGCTCCGGCACCCACGCTCGATGAGACACCGAGTTGCAACGCCGGTACGACCGTCATTGAGTTTGGAAGCCTGGAGGAATCTCCAGCAATATCGGAGGAAATAAGCAATACGTCAGTGCTCGAAAATGAAACGACAACACTGAACCAAGACGTCGTCTATCAAAACGCGGAGGCGGGCATACCTGAACCGGAAGCGGAAAACATTCAAGTCGAAGAGGAGCAGGGGGAGTATGAGGAACACCCAGTGGTATTGCCGGGTGGCCCGACCCCGCATCATGACCTGACGCCGCCGAATACCCAAGCAGCCCATATCAGCGTGACCGATTTTGTGGGAATCGATGCTGTGCACGTGGTGGACATTGATTCTGCCTCAGAAGAACTGCCCAAATCACAACCTTTTGAGAGCGAACAGCGGTCAAAAATCGATGTGCCCAGCACACCGAATTCACTCACGCATCACGAGCCACACACCAATACCGTCACCGAGACCACTTCCTCGCATCTGCCACCGGCAGGCGACATCGATTTTGCCGAGCATCTCACCCCGCCCGGCACAACGCATCCGTTGATTCCCATGCAAACCGGGGTGCTTGCCGCGTTGGTGTGTGAATTACAAGAGACTCATATTTCAAAAAGCGATGCCTTTAAAAACCTTGTCCCATGATGATGCCAAATCTGCAAACGGCAATCGATGACATTGAGGTGCGGGCCGCCCAGTTTCCGCGCGATTTCGAGGCCGCTCAATCTTGCGAAGAGCCATCTCCTGCCAGAACACCCACCACGAACGATGCCGCTGAACCGGTAACATCTTCTGAACCGGGCGTGGATCGAATCGAACCGCAACGACGTTCCATTGACATGGAACCTACCGATCCGTATCAGGCTGCCGCACATAAGGTACTTAAGCAATTAGGCAATCATACGGAGACCTCATTGCTTCTACTCTCCGACACACCGCCTCCGACTGGTCGGCTAAGAGATCTTTGGGGGCATGCCTTTGCTGAACTGATTGATGAACCGGTCCTGATGATCGAACTGGTGCCCGCATTTCCAAGCGAGCCAAATGCTGTGAGTGCTGCGGATGATGATTTCCCTCCAATCACACAGAGCGAGCATCCGGGCCTCTGCACGCTGACTACCGCATGGTACACCCTGAAGGCGAGACAGGCTGACCGTTGGTGGAGCGAGTCATGGGAACATTTCGGTATGATTTTGCTAGACGGCTCCGGATTGGATCTGGCGACGATCGAGTCGATACTTCCTCGATGCACCCATGTTGTATTTTTAGTCGAATATGAAAACACATCACGAAGTTGGGCGAAGCAGATCGGCAAGTTGGTTGCGACCAACCGCACTCAATCCGTTGGCTGCATTGCCACAGCGTCACCCCACGCTGCCTGAGCCACGCCGCCTGAAGCAGCGGTCGATACCCGATACCCGACCGAATCCCCAATGACAAATCGGCCGCTTCCGCGTAGAATCGGGCACTTACAGGTTGGCGGTGACTGGGCATGTAGAGCGCCCAGCCAATTCCCTTTCTCGCTCCGCTTTCCACGACGCGCATCGTTTTAACAAGGACCTTGGATTATGCGGACTTTTCTTGTTACTGGTGGCGCAGGATTCATCGGTTCGCACATCGCTACGGCACTTGTCGAGCGAGGTGATCAGGTTCGCGTGCTGGATAATCTGAGCACCGGACATCTCGAAAACCTCGCGCATCTTGGCGACCGCGTCGAATTTATCGAAGGCGATCTTGTGGACGGCCAAAAAATTTCTCAGGCGGTGCAGGGAGTGGATTGCATTTTTCACCAGGCGGCGCTCGCCTCGGTACCTCGCAGTGTGGAAGCGCCGCTGGACACCAATGCAGCGTGCGTGACCGGAACAGTCACCCTGCTCGATGCGGCCCGCCGCGCGGGGGTGAGACGCTTGGTGTACGCGGCTTCCAGCAGCTTGTATGGCGACAATCCGACCAGCTCCAAGCGGGAAACTGATCTCCCCGATCCGATCTCGCCCTATGGGGCGGCAAAATTGGCCGCCGAATATTATTGTCGTTCGTTTACCGCGACCTACGGGTTTGAGACCGTGGCGCTGCGCTATTTCAATGTGTTCGGCCCGCGACAAGATCCCGGCAGTCCCTACTCGGCAGTGATACCGCTGTTTATCACGGCGATTCTTGAGAATCGGCAACCCGTTATTTTCGGCAATGGATTACAGTCGCGTGATTTTACTTACATCGCGAACGTGGTCCACGGAAACCTACTAGCGGCAGATGCGGAGGGCGTTGCCGGACGCAGCTTCAATGTGGCCGCCGGTCGGAGCGTGACTCTACTGGAAATGCTTGCGATGCTTAACAAGTATCTGGGCACGGAAGTGGAGCCCGAGTTTGCCGAGCCTAGACCCGGGGACATTCTTGAGAGCCTGGCCGATATTTCGGCTGCGCGGGCTGCCATGAACTACGAGCCACAAGTCAGTTTTGAAGAGGGCATTTCACGTAGCATCGACTATTACCGTTCGCTCAAAGAAAAACAGACGGTCGATATTTGATCGCCGGATCGTAAAATTAACGCTGGAGTCATGGAATGAATTGGCAAGTTAGCAGTCAAGAGAGAAGTAGGACGCACCTACCGTGGCACCGAGTGCTTTTCATTGCATCGCTTGGGGTTTGGCTTGGGATGTGCTTCGGCTGCGACGGAGTGTCACAACGACCCGCAGCACGTCCACTCGTTGGTGCCACCCCGCTGGTGGAGGTTGACCGCGCGGGATTCGACCGCGTGATTGCCGAAAACGGGGGCAAAGTTGTACTGGTTGACTTCTGGGCAAGTTGGTGCCCACCCTGCCAGTATGCTTTCCCTCATACGGTTGCACTCTACGTGGAGAATCGAGAGAGAGGGTTGCAGGTTGTTTCGGTCAGCTTGGACAGTGCCGCGGACGCCTCTAAAGCACAACAATTCCTTGATTCAGTCGACGCAAGTTTTGAAAATCTGATCTGTACAGAGGAAGATGCAATCGTAAGCTTTGACATTCCGGATGCGATACCATACTACACGCTCTACGATCGGCAGGGTCGACTGCGATACCGATTCAGCCCCCTGTTCACTGATGGCGTCCGCGGGGAAACACCCGCATCAATCGACCGACGCGTCGAGGAATTGCTGGCAGAATAAGGGGAACAACTCCTGATTTATCTTGCCCGGTCTGGCTCACCTGCTTTTGACTGTTGACGACGTCTCTTGCTTTCACCGGCTGGAAAAGCAACGTGTTGCAGGGGCTTGCCGTTTTCCTGTCTCTAGGCTCCCATAATAAGCATGTGGTCCTCACAATTTTTCTGGAAATTCTTGCTAATCACTGCAGGATTGAACCTTCTAGGGGTCATCACGTTTGCGACCATGTTTATTCGCAACTCGGATCGAGCACTCACCGAGGAACATGATCAACGGTTGCAATCTGCCGCCATTTTATTGCGGTCGGGACTCGCCGAACAAATCGACAGTGACCATCCGATCGATATACAAAAGACAGTTAGTGTACTCGGTAAAGAACTCGGCCTTCGGATCACTCTCCTCGATCCAGGTGGCACATTATTGGCCGATTCCTTCTACCCCCCGGGAGACAACACCCGGGCTGCAGAGAATCAGAAAGAGCGATTGGAAATTCTGCGAGCCGAAACGTCGCAAGATGGCTTCGGTCGGTCCGAGCGGATCAGCCCGACGCAGGGGATGGCGATGCGTTATTTTGCTACGCGTCTGGGTGCGAAGGGAGATTCAAAAGGTTTTCTCCGTGTGGCACTACCCGCATCCGACCTCCACTCAAAAAGCGATGATGCACGGAAAAATATCATTCTCGGTGGAATCGTGTTCAGCATGCTGACCCTCGGAGTCTGCATCTGGTTCGGTGGAAGAACCTTTTCCGCCGTCAAATCCCTCGACATGGCAGTCCAGGAAATCACGTCGAAGGGGCCCCACGTAAAAGTCGATCTTCCTGACCGAGATGAATTTGGAATGCTCGGCGACCATTTAAATCGGATGAGCACAGAACTGGGCCGCCGAATCGATCGCCTTCAGGGCGATCATTCGCGACTTTCTACGGTTCTTGAAGGGATGGGAGAGGGAGTCATTACGGTCAATCACACCGAAAAAATACTGTTTGCAAATCCGGCGGCCGGAAAATTATTGAATTTTGATCCCCTGGAATCGGTTGGCAGACCGCTTGTGGAGGCCGTGCGTAATCACACCCTGCATGAAGCGGTTTTGGAAACAATCAGCGGACACAATAATGGGAGCCTGGAACTGGAAATCGGTGAAAATCACGACCGTATTCTAAGGGCCAATTTTACACGGATGCAGGGTGATCCGTGTCCGGGGATCGTGATCGTGCTGAACGACTTTACGGATCTCCGTCGGCTGGAATTGTTACGGCAAGAGTTCATTGCGAATGTCTCGCACGAACTAAAAACACCACTTTCTGCGATCAAAGCGTACGCCGAAACATTGCGGCGGGGTGCACTCGAGGATGAGGTCCACAGTAAAAAATTTGTTAGAAGGATTGAGGAGCAAGCCGAGAGACTGCATCAACTCATTTTAGATATGCTTCATCTTGCACGCGTGGAATCCGGGAAGCAGGCTTTCGATATTCATCCCATTCCGGTGTTACCCACAATCGAATCCTGTGTGGATGATTTTTTTGAGACAACGCAAGCAAAAAAAATTGCGCTCTCCTTCGAACCGCCCAATGAAGATCTTTTTGTGCAAGCGGACGCGGAGGGCTTGCGTCACATCCTGAACAACCTAGTTGGCAATGCGGTGAAGTATACGCCGGACAATGGCTCGATCACCGTTCGCTGGCGACGCGATGAGAGGTTTGTCGTGATTGATGTCGTGGATACGGGAATTGGAATCGCTGCGAAAGATCAAGATCGCCTTTTCGAAAGATTCTTCCGCGTCGATAAAGCCCGTTCGAGGGAACTCGGTGGGACCGGCTTGGGGCTTTCAATCGTCAAGCACCTCACGCTCGATTTCGGCGGACAGATTGGTGTCACGAGTCAGCTTGGCATGGGTAGCACATTCACCGTCAAACTGCCGTTGGCCGAACAAGACCACCAATCGGAACAGATGCAGGCCAATTTAAATCCTCTCGCTTAACTTGCTTTCAATGCACCCGATATTGCGAAATAGTGCCTATATATCGACCCCAAAAGGACCCCCAAAAGCCTTCATCATTTCTTCACAAAAGAAACCTACATTCAGTCCAAAGACAGTCGGTTTTGGATCTGATTTTCCGGACCCCATATTTATTTCCACTACACAAAAGGGCGCGATCATGATGATCAGAGGCAATTGCACGGTGTTGTTTTGTTTTGTCTGCTTCACTGCAGCAATGTTTTCCGGTTGTGGTCCAAAACAGTCGGCGACCGGCACAGCGGGTCAAGTCACCGGATCGGTGAAGGTGGATGGCTCAAGCACCGTCTATCCGGTCACCGAAGCGGTGGCCGAGGAACTACGCACTGTGCACCCAGGCATTCAGGTCACCGTGGGTATCTCCGGGACCGGGGGCGGCATGAAAAAATTCACCGCCGGTGAAATTGATATCTGCAATGCATCGCGTGCGATCAAACAACTGGAGGCCGATAAGTGTACGGCGCAAGGTGTTGAATTCATTGAGTTGGAAGTTGCCTATGATGGCCTCGCAATCGTGATCAACCCCGAGAACGATTGGTGCGATTGTTTGACCGTGGAACAACTGCGTGAACTGTGGCGACCGGAAAGTGCTGTAAAAAAATGGAGCGACCTGAACCCCGCATGGCCT
>JAYZMM010000098.1:0-8989 GCA_036153155.1 Planctomycetota bacterium | reverse complement strand
CCAGGTGAGCCGTTAAAAAGACTATCTGAATATAGGCATTTTTCAAAATTTTTCGCTACCGACCACCCTAGATCGGTGGTCTCAAGCTGCAGCCAATAAATAGTTTGCCTCGGCCCCATTTTGCTCTGAAATCCACATCATTCTTGTGGGCCGTCATCCACCAGGTCGCCAGGATGACGTTGCGAGTCTCTCCATGATTTGCTGATCGGCCTCGCTTTTTACGCACGCTGCGTTGCGTTAAAGTTGCGATGATAAGGTTGGCCCATGAGACCCTGAGACATAGGGGTACGCCTCGCCGATCGGTAGCGTCGCCAATTGCACCGTTTTTCGAGCACGGTTTTTTATGCCAGACTACATTCTCCGCTACGGATCCCTCCGCACACTGGGCAGCTTCACGGCACGCGATGCGGATCGTTTCACGCGTAATCAACAGGTGCTGGCGAAAACAGCTCGAGGTGTTGAATTGGCCGAGGTGTTGTGTGAGGCGACGGACCACACCAGCAAAGATCTGCAACCGGATCTTGGTGGTCGTATTCTCCGCCAGCTGGGCGCAGCAGACCGTGAACAACTCGATCAACTTCATAAAACCGAGCGACAGATCTGGGAGTTTTGTCAGGATCAAATTCAAAAGCTAAAACTGGACATGCGGCTGATCGACGTGGAGCAGGTATTCGGCGGAGAACGCATTTTGGTTTACTATCTTGCAGAGAATCGAGTTGATTTCCGGGAACTGGTCAAAATTTTGGCGGCTGAATTCAGTACCCGGATCGAGATGAGACAGATTGGCGTTCGGGATGAAGCAAAATTGCTGGCCGACTACGGAGACTGCGGCAAACCAGTCTGCTGTAACACCCATCTGTCGGAGATGCCCCCGGTTTCGATGAAGATGGCGAAACTGCAAAAAGCGACACTCGATCCCAGCAAAATATCAGGCCGCTGTGGCAGACTCAAATGCTGTCTGCGTTATGAGTATGAAACATATCAGGAACTCAAGCAGGAATTACCACCGGTGGGATCTGCCATTGTCACCGAAAAAGGTCGAGGAAAGGTACTGGGCCATGAAATTCTTGCCCATCAGTTGCTTATTCAAACCGAAGATATGCGCAAAATCATGATCCACAGCGACGAGGTACTCTCGGTCATCGGCAAATCTTGATTCGTCCAGCCAACCGCGTCGAGTCTGTTGGTCACCTATTGGAATACAATTTTTCCGCTATGGGGTTGCAAATAAAGAGGCGCAGCAGGGAATTCTGGGCCTTTTGGGGGCACCTAATTTTCGAGTGACTGTGCATGCCTGCCAGGGCGAAATTTGATAAAATTCGGAATCTACCAAACTACGCTCCAATCACCTTTGCCCGACCTCTATAAGCACCTGCCATAGCGAAGTTCGCGTTTGTTCCATGCTTGATCCAAATCATCCGATTTCCCAACTTGCCCGCGAAGACGGACGCTACGGTGTGGATGCTTACACCTTCGTCTTTGAGGCACTCAATCACGCACACACCGTGATGCAGCGTGAAAAGGAGGACGCGTCCGAAGAAACTGACGCGGCAGAGATTGAACAACTGCTCCTGTCGGAAGAGATGGAAATCGCCGATGCTGATGTCGATGAAGAAATCGAATGCCTAGAACAGATGGCTGCAAATTCACAAAGCAGTTCAGACGAAGCAGAACGACACGTAACCGGGCAGGAACTATGCCGTGCCATTCGCAGCTTAGCGCTTGAGCAATATGGTTACATGGCAAAATGTGTGCTAAATAGTTGGGGGGTCCACCGAACCGGTGATTTCGGAAATATCGTTTTTAATTTGATTGAAATCGGGCAGATGAAAAAAACGGATCGCGACAAACTAGAGGATTTTGAAAACGTTTTTGATTTCGATCGCGAACTGGTACAAAATTTTAGCATCCCCCGTGTAAACGATTAAACGAAGCAGTTAGAAATTATCGCAAACGGGTGGATGCATCGGTAATGGTGGAAAAAAAATCGTACTTGAAATTAATTTTAAGCATCCTGGCATTGTTACTGTGGACAGTATTTTTATTGCTGATGGCCCTTAAAGTAATTTAATTTCTGCTTTGCTCAAGCAAACCCATTTTCTGTTTTGCACTGTTTTGAAGGAGTTCATAGAACGATGAAGTTGATACCCTTGGGAGATAAGGTCGTGGTGCGACCAATGGAAGCCGAGGAAACTACGGCGGGCGGCATCGTGCTTCCGGACGCCGCGCAGGAAAAACCAAGGCAGGGACGCATTCTTTCAGTCGGTGACGGAAGATTAAATCAAGATGGTTCACGATCGGATCACGAGGTGACCGAGGGAGACCGTGTCTTGTATTCCCAATATTCGGGAACTGCGGTCGCCGTGGACGGTGAATCGTTACTCATTATGAGTGAAGGCGACATTCTGGCAATCGTTTCCTAGCATGCTCGGGGCAACCTGCTCTTTTGTTGCTTACCTACGAGCCACACTGGAAAAGTGGCCGGTTCCCAACAAAGTCGGTACAATGAGAGGCTGGAAATTGCAATCCGCCTGCAGCCCACAACCGCTTTCAAACTTTAGGAGTCGGTGTCGTGAAATCAATATCATCTTACTTTAAGGCTGGTCGGATACGCATGGCCTTGTATGGTTTAGCGATTCTTGCCTTCGTCGCGTTGACTGCTGTTCCGGCCATTGCCGATGATCTCAAGAGCGATTCAGAAGCGACTAAAAAATTACACCAATTACACCAAGAGATCGTACAGCGTGGAGTCCGCTATCTCCAGAATCAAGGCCAGGCAAGTGATGGTTCCTACAGTGCGGGTTCCGGCCCCGGGGTTACGGCTCTGATTACCACGGCCATACTCCGAAGCGGATACTCGCCAAAGGATCCGCTTGTGTCCCGCAGCCTCGACTACCTACGGACATTTATCCAAAAGGACGGTGGTATTTACGCGCCGGGAAGCATCTATCGCAACTATGAAACCAGCCTGGCGGTGATGTGTTTCGCAGAGGCTGAAAAAAAAGAGCCCGGGGCATTTAAAAAAATTGTCCGCGATGCTGATCGTTTTCTAAAAGGATTGCAATATGGCGAGCCTAACGAACGGGAACCATCAGATCCTTTCTATGGGGGAGCCGGTTACGGGAAGCATAAGCGACCCGATCTGTCGAATACCGGGATTATGATCGATGCACTCGTTGCAGCTGGAGCCGGTCCGGACGACGAAGCGCTTCGCAAGGCTCTGATCTTTGTTTCTCGCTGCCAGAACCTAGAAACCGAGCACAATGACACCAAATGGTCGGTGAAAAATCCGGATGGCGGTTTTTATTACACTGGTGCAGCTGGAGGCAGTAGCCAAGCAAAATGGCCGGAAGGTAAAAGTGAAGAGGAACACGGATTACGAAGCTACGGATCGATGACTTATATGGGACTGAAAAGTCTGATCTACGCTGGACTGACGGCTGACGATTCTCGTGTGAAGGCGGCGACTGATTGGATCCGCAAAAACTATCGTCTCGATCAAAACCCTGGACTTGGGCAACAAGGGCTTTACTACTACTACCATACCTTCGCCAAAGCACTTGACGCGATCGGAGAGAAAACGTTTCTGGATGGTCAGGGCGTGCCGCATGACTGGCGGAAAGAATTGACAGATAAACTCGCCAGCGAACAACAAGCAGACGGTTCCTGGATCAATAGTCAGTCTCGGTGGCTAGAAGCGGATCCGAACCTTGTGACAGGGTATGCCCTGCTTGCACTCTCTTACTGTCAGATCGATTGACTTTCATTTCAATTGATTCAGCGTCTTCATGGCGGTAACAGAAAATCGCACACAGAAGATTCTGGTGGGGAACGCTGCGCATAACCGACACAGAGTTACGGTAAGAAGTCGGCACCCTGATATCGGAGCAAATGGTGCGGAACGCTTTGCGGTGAAGAAAATCAAAGACCGGAGCCTCGGCCGCTAACTAACCCTCTGCTGACTTGGCCTCGCCCTCTTCGGCTCCTTCGGCTCCTTCCTCTTCCTTCTTCTTCTTTTTCTTCTTGATTACGACCGTCTGAACACGGACCTTTGCCAAGCCGGTGGGTGAATCACCCTCCTGCCAACGATCGGTGTCACGCAATTTTTCGATCCGTTCAGCCCGCGTGAGCACATTTCGAGTGCGAATCATCCCTCGGCGAATTTTCAGACTCTTATCGATCGTCATCGGTGCTACCTCTTCAGCAAGCGTCTCTTCTTTAATGTTGGCGGGTGATTTTCTTTAAACACCCAGCGGCAGAAGAAAATCAGGGATCTCGCCGATCCGCGGAACGCCTGATTCGACTTCTCCGCTCAGCGAGCCCCTTATTTTAGTCCGTACAGCCACCCTCTGCCAAGGGCCGACTGCGGCGATGTTACGCATCGCATTCAAGGGGTTCAGGCTTGGAGCCGGGCAAGTTCGGCTTCTACCTCACCCATTGATTGAGGCCGGCGGTCGGGATCTGCGGCAATACAGCGATGAATCAAATCGACTAAGTGCCGATCGAGGTTAGGGCAGTGATTCTCGATCGGCGTGGCCGGTTTGTCGTGTTCCATGGTTGCCCGTCCGGTCACCACCGATGCTGTCCACGGCAGAGAACCTGCATACATTTCGTATGCACTGACGCCGAATGAGAAAATATCAACACGGCGATCGGTCGCTTTGCGGCGGACGATTTCGGGCGACATGTAGAGAGGTGTGCCGGTGCGGTTACCGGGTCGGCAGAATTCAGCGCGATCGGGAAGAGTCAGCCCGAAATCGATCAGCTTCACGGTTTGTCTGTCTTTGGCAACGATCAGATTGCGCGGGCAAAAATCACGATGGATATATCCCGCCGCATGGACTGCATGCAGGGCCGCGGCCATCTGTCTTAATAGTTCACCCCGATGGCGATCAAAAAGCGCATCCTGCACATGAATCAGTGTATTCATACCCTGACCCTGCAGATATTCCATCAGCACATAGGAAATACCGGTAGTTGTCTTGCCATACTCTAACGTCTGGACAATTCCAGGATGTACAAATTGGGAAGCAATCTCTCCTTCGCTCGGTTTATTGAATCGGGCAAACCGGGCCTCAAATTTTTTAATTTTTTCATTATCGATCAACTTCAGGCCAACCACGCTGTCTGTTTTGCGATCTCGAGCCATATAAAATCTCGACATCGTTCCAGCCGCAGCTTCACGAATCAACTCGAAGCGGTCTTCCACATTGACCCGTCGGTTTGCCCGCAGCATTCGAAAACGTTTCCACCAATGCATCGTTTCGCCCCCAGGGGGTGTGGCTGAGCGTGGCAATGGGATGGCCGATTACAGACCGATCGAAGAAAAACCGTAGGACAAACGCCTAAGGACGTCCGAGCGGAAAATCCCTATTTGCCACAATAATCGATCGCGCGAGCAATTTCACTCTTCAGGTCAACGCGTCGCACAATGCGATCAATATATCCATGCTGCAGTAAAAATTCGCTTGTCTGAAATCCTTCCGGCAATGCGATGCGGATCGTTGCCTTAATGGTGCGAGGACCCGCAAAGCCGATAAGGGCCTTTGGTTCGGCAAATACGAGATCGCCAAGGGAGGCGAAACTGGCTGCCACGCCGCCCATCGTCGGATTGGTCAGCACAGAGATAAATAGTCCTCCCGCTTCACTGTACTTTGCCAGCGCGGCAGAGACTTTAGCCATCTGCATTAACGATAAAATTCCCTCGTGCATCCGTGCGCCCCCGCCACTGCCGCTGACGATAATCAAAGGCAAATCCTGTTCCGTTGCCCGTTCAATCAGCCGGGTCAATTTTTCTCCGACCACAGCGCCCATACTGCCCATGATAAATGCGGAATCGGTCACTCCGAAGGCAACGCGGCGGGCGCGAATCATTCCCGTTCCAACAACTGCTGCATCGGTCAATCCAGTCCGCTTCTGTTCAGCCTTGAGACGATCACGATAGGCTTTTTTATCCGCAAAATTCAATGGATCAGCGGCAGCCATATCACAGAATAATTCTTCAAACGTGCCGCCATCCAAGACCTGACGGATGCGTTCTTTCGCGGTCACATAGAAATGGTGATCGCACTGCGGACACGTTCCCAGCTGCTGGTCTGCTTCTTTTCCATAAATGGTCTCGCCGCACTCGGGACATCGTTTCCAGAGGCCCTCAGGAACACCCCGTTTCGGACGACTGGGAGCAGGCTTGTTGGTGGATAGATCTTGGTTGGTCATATTCATCTCAGGTATCGAAGTCGACATTTGTGTTCTTTCGTTACATGTCGAAGGGCTATTCGTGGCTGAGCTCCTCAGGCATTTGTCAGGGCCGGGGAAATAATTTGAATGTGCTCGGTCCGGTCTGAATCTCGGGGAAGGACATCTTGGATCGGGGTCTGCTGCAAGATGCTTGCAACAATCGCCGCACAAGGATCTGCAGCGACCACAACAACCACGCCACTTTTATATTTTTTATATATCTTACTCAAAAATGTGTCTATTCGATCTCGAGCAGATCGAAGCATTTCCCCTTCCGGGGGACAAACCGTCTCAGGATGCTCCTGCCACTGCCGGAAAACCTTGGGTTGTTTACGTTTTACCTCTTCCAATAAGAGTCCCTGCCAAAGCCCTAAATTCAGATTCTGTAACAGGTCGCTTGCTTTATATTTCAGCCCCCATGCTCGACAAAGCGATTCCGCTGTCTCAATGGATGACTGGCCGGGAGAGGAATAAACAGCACTGATCGGATGCCCGCTCGACTCTTGGATGATGTGATCAATATGCTGCGCGGCATCTGGGTGGAGCGGCACATCAAGCGTACCCAAAATCCGCCCATCTGTTTCAAATTCCGTGATCCCCGCCCGGATAATCCAGAATTGCAACATGAATTATAAACCTTTCAAACGTATTGCTGATACTCGACTAGATTCTGCGCGACGTCTACAGACGTCCATCGAAAAACATTACTGGTCGCAAAAATGGATCGAGGGAAACGATGCGTTCATTAGGATCATCACGAAGCCCATATGCGACGGTCTGAGATAGTCTCATCGGCAATGTTCGGATGTGCCGTATACCATAACCAGGGTTTGTGGCGATTCATTACCGCCCTGAACCATGCTCCTGAACCGTGCTAAAGATAAGCGACAATTTTAGCAATGTGCGATCATTGCGTCTGCTGGCGTCCTGTCGACCTCTCCAACCTATTACGTGGCGTTGCTTTAGGCGAATCTGCAATCCACTCCTCACCCACGCATTCTTGCGTAAGAGACCGTTTTACAGAGCTGCCACGGCGACCAATGCTGGCAATAGAAGCGGGGGTTCAAGTTTCGAGTTCCTGATTCTTGGGAAGCTCTTCCAAGCTTCCAAGTCCAAACAATTTCAAAAACCGAGGGGTCGTTCGATAAATCGGTGTTCTTGGTTTTTTCTCCGGTTTTTCAAAGCGTAGCAACTGACGCCGAACAAGTTGAGAAAGAATGGATCCACTCGGATGTCCGCGAAGCTTGGAAATTGTTTCGCTTGTCGTGGGCTGGTTGTAGGCCACCAGTGCCAAAACTTCGACAGCCGCTTGCGATAGTTTTGCTTCTCGTACAGGTCCGTAAAAGCGGGTTCGAATTTTTTCAAATTCTTCCCGTAAAACCATACGAAATCCTCCGTCATCGTAAACAATTTCATATGGGGTGACGCTTTCACGATACTCGGTCGATAGTTCAGCAACCAAGTCTTCAACTTCCTCAGGTTTGACTCCATGAATGGCACGAGCGATCTGATCTTTACTAAGCGATGTGTTCTCCGGATGACCCACGAACAACATGGCTTCAATAATCCGCACAGGAATCGGATCCGCTTCGCTCGATGGAGGCACTGCAGAGAGTTCTGCCGCATCAGCATGCTGGGGCACAGAATTCTCTTCGGCGACCGTATCCCCTCCGGTGGAATCAGCGACTTCGCCTTCCGCACCCTCGATCCCATTGCCGAGCATCTCGGAGAATGCGGCACCGAGTTGCTCGAGAGAGTCATCTTTGTCGGGATCGTTCGGAAGTCGATCGCCAGCCGGGGATTCATCAGCGGATGGGGCCATAACGTTGACTATAGACGGACCTTCCGCAGGGCGGCAAGGTCGGATCTCAGCGCTCGGTTAACTCCAATACTGGGAAACCTTTTGCTGCATGAAATTGAGAGCGTCCCGAGCCAATTGCTCTTCGGTCGTATACATCTTGCGCCAGATTTTCGTAGCCGCCGCCAATTCAGGTAACGCAAGTCCGAAAGCCTCGACCATCATCCAGCCCTCGTATCCCACCTCTTTCAGGGCCTCGAAATTCTCTTCCCATCGCACGTTGCCGGAGCCTGGGGTACTACGATCATTTTCTGAAATGTGAACATGCACCAGCATGTCTGCACAGTCACGGATTGCTTGTGCAATGTCTTTCTCTTCAATGTTAGCGTGAAACGTATCATACATCACACGACAATGGGGCTGATTGACATCGCGGGCGAATCGGGCAGCATCCGCATGAGTGTTAAGAAGATATGTTTCAAAGCGATTCAAGCATTCCACGGCTAACATCACTCCCACTTGCTCGGCGTGCTCTGCCACTTGCTGCATACTCTCGACGCCCCATTTCCACTCATCTTTTGTGGGTCCAGCCCCACTGAACAGCCCCAACGCAGAATGATAGGGACCCACCAGGTGCGTTGCTCCCACTGCGGCACAACAATCAAGCGCCTGTTTCGTTGCAGCGACACCCCGGGCTCGAACCGATTGATCCGGGCTGATCGGATTATCCTCCTCTGTGCGAACGGTGACTGCGGTTCTCTCAAGTCCCAAGGCATCTAATTTGCTGCCCCATGCCGCATAGTCCAGATCAGTATTAAAAATAGGTAACTCGACCCCGTCATATCCCATCTCTTTAAGCGTCTCGAGAACCGGAAGGTATTCGTCGGCCAATTCACCGGTCCAAAGCAATAAATTGAATCCGTACTTCATCGATTAAATCTCCTCAGGATGGTA
>JAYZMM010000097.1:0-27663 GCA_036153155.1 Planctomycetota bacterium | reverse complement strand
GATGGGGACCAGGTCTTGGGCGGGAAATTACCTTGAAATGCCGCTCTTACAAAAAAGGCAACTGTGTTATGGACAATCCATTCAAACCGCAAGCTAGCCTCCCACCTGCCACTGAAAAAAAAGAACCTGTGCGGGCCCAACAACCGATCCGCTGGAAAATTGTCATCACCCAGTTTTTCCTTGCATCCGGCATCCTGGCATTCATTTTCTTACTTCCTTGGACTCTGGAGTGGTTTTCCTATCGAATGGCCCGAGGTCGCGTGCGGGCAACACACGAAACGCTTAATGCGTTCAGCCCAACGAGTTTTGGCAATACTTCACGGCTCGTCGCTGAGGCGATCAAAGAGAGTGTGGTCAACATCACAACGCAAACCTCAAACCCAACCCGCAGGCGTCTGGCCGAAGGCCAGGGATCTGGTGTCATCGTTGCGGGCGACGGATATATCTTGACAAATCATCACGTGATCGAAGATGCAGAAAATTGCCTGGTTACACTCCACAACAATCGGCAACTCCCAGCAGTAATAATCGGTGCAGACCCAACGACGGATATTGCCGTCCTGAAAATTGATCACCTCATGCTGCATCCGGCTACGTGGGGAGATAGCGAAGGTTTGGCTGCAGGTGATCCCGTCTGGGCGATCGGAAGCCCCTATGGATTGGAAAACAGCGTTAGTTTTGGAATCGTGAGTGCGACGAGTCGCGACGGTATTGGCCGAGGAGGATATGACGACCTGCTGCAAACCGACGCAGCGCTCAACCCCGGAAACAGCGGCGGCCCGTTAGTTAACGCCAAGGGCCATTTGATTGGTATCAATATGGCCATTGTGGGACCAAGTCATCGAGGGATAAGTTTTGCGATTCCAAGTAATAAAGCTCGTATGATTTATGAACAAATCAAAGCACGCGGTGGCGTGGAACGAGGCTGGCTGGGAGTACAATTACAGACAATACCGATAGCGATCCGCAGCGAGGTTCCTGAGGGTGGCGTGCTGTTGAGCGCAATCCTCGAAGGGTCACCCGCGGAAAAATCAGGCCTAAAAATTGGCGACATTATTCTTGCGCTCGATGGCGAGCGTATCGTTTCTCCCCGCGACCTCTCCAAACGCGTATCAGCCGCACGGCCCGGAACGGTCGTCACGCTCGAAACTTTGCGCGGAGGGGAACAGCTCACCCTTCCGGTAACGCTGGCTCAAAAACCGATGGCCTGGTAGGGGAAGCGGACGCTGGCATGCATGCCCTGCATGCTTGAGCTTTTGCCGGGATATGAGATAATCTTACCGGTGATTAGCAGTCGCCAATGTTGCGACAGGTTTCGCGTTGACCTGCCTGGAGTGCCGCGCTATAATTCTCGCCCTGTCTGGATGACAGAACTCGGCCCCCGCAAACGAGCCGAGCGAGGTATTAGGAGGGTCAAGGAAGACTCGTGCTGTGGCGCTTAGAAATTTGCGCGTCTTCCTTGATTGGTGAGCGTCACAGGAGTTTTCGGTGTCCCAGGCATCGGCGACAGATACCAAAGAACAGGTTCGACAAGCAACCGATATTGTCGAACTCATCGGAACGTCGCTCACGCTGCGCCGTGAAGGTCGGCAATATAAGGGTTTGTGTCCCTGGCACGATGATTCTCGTCCCAGCCTTCAGGTGAATCCTGACCGGCAGTCCTGGAAGTGCTGGGTCTGCGATATCGGGGGCGACGTCTTCAGCTTCGTAATGAAGCGGGACGGACTTTCTTTTCCTGAAGCCCTTGAATTATTGGCCGATCGGGCGGGAATTGCACACCGTCGGTCGGGCAGCGGTCAACATCAAACCAATAAAAAACGTCTATTCGATGTTGCCAAATGGGCGGAAACGCTCTTTCATCGTACGCTGCTCAACGATCAAATGGCCGCGCCAGCCCGCGACTACCTCGCGCAACGCGCAATATCAGAGGAAACGATCGATCAATTCCACTTGGGATTTTCTCCCAACGACTGGTCGTGGCTTGTTCGCAAAGCCCAACAACATTCAATCGATACCAAAGATCTTGTGACCCTCGGACTGCTCGGAATTTCTCAAAAAACTGGTAAACCTTACGACCGTTTTAAAGGCCGGGTTCTCTTTTCGATTCGGGATCCACAGGGTCGACCGATTGCCACCGGGGGAAGGATTTTACCAGAGTATTCGGATGAAAGCCCGGCGAAGTATATCAATTCCCCTGAGACACCGCTCTTTTCCAAGAGTCACTCACTCTACGCGTTGGATTCGGCCAAAGACAATCGTCCATCGCAGGGAGAGCCTCGGTCGATCATTGTGACTGAGGGATACACTGATTGCATTATCGCACACCAATATGGGTTTAAAAACTGTGTTGCATGTCTGGGAACAGCACTCAATCAGGATCATGTACAACTCTTATCTCGCTATGCCGATCGCGTTATTCTCGTGCTCGACGGCGATCAGGCCGGTCATGCGGCGGCCGATCGAGCACTCGGCCACTTTCTATCGGGTGGCCTCGACCTACGTATTTTAACGCTCCCGGATAACCTAGATCCTTGCGATTTCCTCCAACAATTTGGGCACGATGCGTTTGACCTCCAGCTAAAGGAAGCACCGGACGCCATCGAACATAAAATTCGCATGTTAACCGGTGGTTCGATGCCTGAGGTGGGAAGCCACCAAGCCGCCGAAGCACTTGAGCAGATTATTGCCACCATCGCGCAAGCCCCATCACTACGGAAAGGTGGCGACAGCGAAAATAAATTGCGGGAAGATTCAACACTTTCTCGAATTTCGCGCGAATTTGCAGTGCCCGAGTCGTCAGTCCGATCCAGGCTGATGGAACTGCGGGCTGCCCGGGAAAATCGAGCGACTTCATTTGAATCCCGTTCCCCCGCACCCGCCGGGAATTCTGCTGTAACGATCGGAGACGCTTGGGAGCAGGAACTACTCGAAATCCTGATCCAAGAACCCGAGGCAGTATTGAAATCCGCTGAATCAATACCTCCCACCGCGTTAGACGATGCGATCGCGAGGCACATCTACGAAACCGCTATTTCGTTCGCACAACAGGGACTTACCCCGGATTTCTCATGCCTGATCACCGCCTACGATGATCCAGCAATGAAACACATTCTGGTGACTCTGGATGAACGCGGACGAGAAAGAGGGGGAAGCGACCTTGTCAAACAGCTACCTGATGTGCTGGCTAGCCTTCACGGTCGGAAAACAAAACACCGGCAACAGCATCTCGCTGCTGCCATTAAAGGCAAACAACTTGGTGAAGAAGAAAAGCTTGAAGCATTAACAGAAATCCTTGCTCAAGAAAAAAAGAGACACCAAGCCCCGCCAGAGTAACAATTTGAAATAAGGACCGTCCAGTTTGAACCCACGGATGGGTTACGATGCCGGTCGATAATGAATACCCCTTATCACGCAGGATGCGTGGGGAGATTCGCCGTGAAAAAAGTCGACAACGAACTCAACGAACTAATTCAATTGGGACAAAGTCAAGGCTATTTGACACATGATCAGGTAATTTCCTATTTGCCGAATGAAGAGATTGGATCGGAAAAGGTTGACCTGTTAATCTCGGCAATCGACGACCACAAAATCGAACTCATCGCTCATTCACCCGGCAAATCAAATGGTTCAACCACCGATGCGCCAGCGATTGACCCAGGCGATGGGCAACCGACGCTGCAATTGGCGCCTCCCGAGTCGCCTCGTGGGAATTCTGATCCTATTCGTATGTACCTGACCCAAATGGCGGAAATCCCGCTTCTCGAAAGAGACGAAGAGATTGCTCTGGCTAAGAAAATTGAAATCACCCGACGTTCATTTCGCCGCGCACTTCTTTCTTCAGCATACGCCTTAAATCAGACGATTGAAACACTCGATAAAGTGCATCAGGGCATTCTTCCTTTTGACCGAACAATCAAAGTATCGCTTACTGAGAAACTCACAAAAGAAGAGGTACAGGCGAGGATGCCCCACAATCTTCCAACCCTGAAACACCTCGCGACTCAATCTCGAAAGCACTTTAAGAAATTAATTAGCCAGCGTACGCACCGTTCCGAATGGACTGACGCGAGAACGCGATTTCTACGCAATCGTAAAAAATGCACGGTATTGGCGGAAGAATTAAGCCTTCGCTCTCGACGCATTCATCCGCTGATCGCTCACCTTGATCAATGTGCTCAGCGCATGAACCAACTTCGTGCACTTATTCAACAACATCGCAATAGTCCCGTCTTACGTCCACAGACGACAAAATATCGGGCGGAACTTTACCGCTTGATGATGGAAACCCAGGAAAGCCCGCGGAGCTTGACTGAGCGGGTCAGGAAGGTGAAACGCCTTTACAATGACTTTGAAAATGTAAAACGCCAGCTATCTGGAAGTAATCTGCGGCTGGTTGTCTCAATTGCTAAAAAATATCGTAACCGCGGCCTAAGCTTTCTGGATCTGATCCAAGAGGGGAATACCGGGTTAATGCGGGCAGTCGATAAATATGAATATCGCCGAGGCTATAAATTCTCGACTTATGCCACCTGGTGGATCCGGCAAGCAATCACCCGGGCGATCGCCGATCAGGGACGCACGATCCGGATTCCAGTCCATATGATCGACGTACTCACAAAACTTCGGCGAGTATCCAAGTCGCTGGAACAGGAGACGGGTCGCAAACCGACTCCCGAAGAAACGGCACTGGCAGCGGGCGTGAGCCTCGAAGAGACACGGCGCGTCCTTGATATTGGACGTCATCCGGTGAGCCTTGACCGTCCGGTCGGTGAAAGCGAAGATAATAGTTTCGGGGAGTTGGTCGAGGATAATACGTTTGATAACCCATTGCGGCTCGCAAATCATGGTTTATTGCGTACGAAGATTGATGAACTGCTTAAAACACTCACCTATCGAGAACGCGAGATTGTTCGGCTCCGATACGGCCTCGACGACGGGTATACATACACACTCGAAGAAGTCGGGCGCATTTTTCGCGTCACACGCGAACGGGTACGGCAAATCGAAGCCAAGGCACTACGGAAATTGCAAAATCCGGTTCGCTGCAACCGTCTGGAGGGCTTCCTCGCAGAAGCCGCTTAACCAGGCACTATACCTGGCCTTCCAAGCCGCTGGTTTAAAAACCAGCGGCTTTTTTATTGCGATCGTAAAATTTGTTCCACTATCCATCTCATCTTCGCGGACATAACGACATGAGTACAGCAACTACCGACATTATGGCCTCGCTGCATCAAATCCTGAAATCCATAACGATCCGACAGGAGAAACTAGAACGTGGTCCCATACGCGTTGCGGCGCATCAGGCAAATGTGAACGATGCCGAAAATAAGCTCGAATCCACACGCGAGCAACTTAAAGCAGCACGAATGGCTGTGGACGCCAAACAATTACAACTAAAAACGTCAGAGGCAAAAATATTGGACCTGCAAACCAAGCTGAACACCTGCGCGAATAACCGCGAGTATCAGGCCTTGCTTGAACAGATTGCGGCAGACCAGATGGCCGAAAGTGTACTAGAGGATGAGATCCTTGAATCGATGGAAACCGTGGATGCCTTGGGAACGAGTGTAACGACCGCGACCGGGGATGTGGATGCGGCAAAAAAACTGATGCAGGAGGAGTCGAGTCGAGTGGATGCGGAAGCCGGTGTGCTTCAAGCAGAAATTGCCCAACTAACCCAAGAATTAAATGACACGCAGGGTGGTTTGCCCGAGGAAATAAAGACAGATTACTTGCGTATCGTTAAGACGCGTAAAGAAGACTCCTTGGCTTCGGTCCGAGAGTCCATCTGCGAAGGATGTTTTCAGCAGATTACACCGAACATGGTCGCGCAACTCGCCCTCAAGGAATCAGTCCTTTGTACGTCGTGTGGGCGATTGCTCTACCCGTCTGACGCTTCTTGAGCACAGAGGCTGAAAAAAATCACCGCGACCGATTATTTGAATCGTGCACGCCCGGATCGGAGGGACAGACTTCATGAAACTTAGACGCGTCCATCAGAACCTCATTTCCAGGCCGCTCAGCGATATTGCCAGCGAGGTTCGGGCACAGCTTGACGCGCTCGATCTGGATGTGCCTCAGGGCGATGTGGCGATTACCGCCGGTAGCCGAGGCATTGCCAACATCGCAATGATCACGAAACTCGCCGGCGAATGGCTTCGCGATCACGGTGCCAATCCGTTTATTATTCCCGCCATGGGTTCCCACAATGGAGCAACGGCGGAGGGGCAACAACGGATGGTTGAATCGCTGGGCATTACTGAAGAAGCAATGGGCATGCCGATCCGCGCGAGCATGGAATGTGTGAAACTCGGGTCGGTCGCCACCGGCGATGTGTGGATGGATCGCCACGCGTATGAATCGGCGGGAGTACTGGTTCTCAATCGCATCAAACTGCACACTTGCTTCTCCGGGAGCATCCAGAGCGGATTGGTCAAAATGATGGTCGTGGGCATGGGGAAGATACGCTCCGCCGAAACATTTCACGCAGCACCCACCGACAAAATGCGGGACATGCTCCTCGAAATGGGACCCGTATTACTTAAGTCCGGTAAAGTCTGGGCTGGCCTTGCACTACTTGAAGATGGATTCGACCAAACCGCTGAAATACACGCATTGCCTGCAGATCAGATTCTGGCAACAGAGCCGAAATTGGTTGAAAAGCATCGATCTTATTTTCCGGGGTTACCTGTAGACCAGCTGAATGTATTAGTCGTCGATGAGATCGGTAAAACCTTCAGCGGCACTGGTATGGACACGAATGTCATTGGATATCGCGGTGTCAAAGGGCATGAAGATCTCGACAAACCAAATATCCGAATTATCGCGGCCCTAAATCTCACTGCCAAATCAGAAGGCAATGCCCTCGGCATAGGACTTGCAGATTTTTGTACCCGGCGGCTACGCGACGCCATCAATGAAGAAAAAACATTTATCAATTGCTTTACCACGGGAGATATGCAACGAATGCGGATTCCCGCAACGTTAGCAAACGATGAAGAGGTCATTGCTAAAATTGTGGAACGCTATGGTGAGCAACGCTGGATGTTTATTCCCAACACATTACACCTGGGCAATATATACATCAGCGAGGATCTGGCTTCAGAGGTTGACTCTAATCCAATCTGCGAAGTGGAAGAGCAACCACTAGAATTGACCTTCCAGGGTGGTCGCCATCAACTGACCTTTTGAACCTCTGTTTCGAGTTGTGCCGGAAAAGCAACTGCTTCCATTTCCCGCCAGATCGCGATTTTCTACTTAGTGATAACCTGTTGAAATCTTGATTAAAAGGCAAATTTCTTGGTCGCTGCGGCGAATGCGTGATGCGCTTTATCGTCGATTAGCCCCCAACCGTGTAGCAGGTGTTCTGATCCAGTAATGATCATCTGGATGGCAATGCAAATTAAAAGAAATCCCATAATACGTGTGATCGCATTCATCCCGTTCACTCCGAGGATTCGCAGCAGTAAACCAGAATGGCGCAGACACAGCCAGGTCACCAAACTGACGGCTGCGATGCTGAGTGAGATGGCGACATAGGAGAGCCAGATTTGGTCGCCACTCTCGATACCAATTTTTGCTGAGGCCGCAATCACAACTGCCAGCGCACCAGGCCCGGCGATTAGCGGCAAAGCCAGCGGGCAGAAGGAAATATCAGCCTTCTTTTTGGATTCGGATTTCTCGTCCGGTGAATGAGCATCCTCTTCCTTTGGTGAGAGGAGTGAAAAACCGATGCGGGAGACAATCAGTCCACCGCCGATGCGAATCCCATCAAGCGTTATTCCGAAAAAATGCATGATGTAGGTCCCTCCAATGAAAAAGACAAACATCAGCACAAAGCTATAAAGCGATCCCTTAAAGGCTTGCCTGCGGCGTGATTTCTCATCATCACCCTCGGTAATACTCAGGAAAATTCCGATATTTCCAAATGGATCCGTGATCACGAACAAGGAGATGAAAATCGCGATAAATTGCTGCCAGAACTCCATAGCCATTTCCTCCTATCCGCGGATGCGAAAAAACCGTTCGGCGCTTATGCTAAAATTTCAAGGTTGCCAGCGGTGGTACCCCGAGGTCAAGCTAATCTTCACATTATCCGGTTAAGTAATATCGGTACAAGGACAGTTTGAGTTTTTCTTGCGAAGGAGCCGGTCTGGATTCGGCGAAAATTCAACTCGGAGATGGTTTACGGATTGTTCGTGGGTTTCAAAACGATGGAAGAATCGTACCAAAAAAAGGTTCACTCCCTGCTATTCGAGCAGCAAGATAAAGATCTCGCACCGGAGAATCAGCAGCAACGAGCGGTTGAGGTGGCACGGTTGATTCAATCACGGGCGACCGAGCTACAGACACCCCAGGAACGCGAGCAGCAGCAAGAGTTGGACCAACTCATTCAGAACCCGGCGGATAAAGCCACGGTCACCAGTATTACCGACCAAGCATTCCGACCACACTCGCCGCGGCGTTCCATGGACCAATTTATTCACATCCTTGATGTGCAAGGCATTCCACGATTTTTCAGTCGAATCGACCGGGCCCTGTTGCAAGGTATCCGCTCATTCGGTTCTTATCTTCCCGGAGTAGCGACCCCTCTGATCCGCGAAAAAATGCAGCGCGAGACTGCGAATGTAATTCTGCCCGCCGATGACGAGCACCTCACCGCGCATCTCAGCGAACGACAGCAGGCGGGCCTGCGAATGAATGTGAATCTTCTTGGCGAAATGGTGCTTGGCGAGCAAGAGGCGGCAGATCGAATTGAAAAATATCTGTCCCTTCTAAGCTTGGATGAAATTGAAGTTTTATCGGTCAAAATATCCAACCTCTACTCACAAATCACTTCAATCGCCAGTAGTGAATGTATTCCGATTCTCTGTGAACGTCTTGACCACTTGATACAGATGGCCAACCAGCAGAGGTTCCGACAAGCGAACGGTGAATTAATATCAAAAATGGTTTATCTCGACATGGAAGAGTATCGTGATATGGAAATTACGGCTCAGGTTTTTATGAAGACGCTTGATAGACCTGACCTAATTTCCTCAAGAGCGGGCATTGCACTTCAGGCCTACCTTCCCGACGCCTACCGAGTGCAACAACGCCTAACCCACTGGGCGCTCAAGCGAGTCAAACATGGAGGATCGCCGATCACTATTCGTATCGTAAAGGGCGCAAACATGGAGATGGAGCGAGTCGAAGCTTCGATCGCAGGTTTTCCGCAAGCCCCCTTCAAAGCGAAGATAAACACTGACGCTAATTACAAGCGAATGCTCCAATTCGGAATAAAATCCGAAAATCTCCAAGCTGTCCACATTGGAGTGGCATCTCATAATCTTCTTGATATTTCCTATGCCTTGGTTCGCACTGCCGACGAAGATGCATTTGACTGCGTGCAATTTGAAATGCTTGAGGGGATGGCAAATCACCAACGTAGAGCCCTACATGAAATTGCATCGAATCTACTTCTCTATGCACCGGCGTGCAAGCAAACCGATTTCCTTAATGCGATCGGTTATCTGATTAGACGATTGGACGAAAACACCGGGCCTGATAATTTTCTCCGACATGCTTTCCAAATCGAAACTGGAAGCCCCGAATGGCAACATCTGGAAAAACAGTTTATCGAGTCGTTTTCCCAAATACCGAACATCTCAAGCAGATCGCGGAGGGAAAGTGTCGGGGAAGACGAACCACCGAGCCACGTTAAACCATCCTCTTGGCGGGAATTCAAAGGCCAACCAAACACAGATTTCACCCAACCGGCCGGGAATATTTTATGCGAAAAAGCGTTGCGAATTGCAGAACAATTAACTGAAACCGGGCCAATCCATGTGACACCGGTGTTATGCGGAACATCGGTCGACCAGAACACCACGTTTATTGACCGCGAGGATCCTTCTCACCCCGAGACAATCGCTGTCCGCCTTCACCTGACCGATGCCCACCAGATTGGCAGAGCAGTTACCTGTGCGGAAGAGGATGGCGAACGGTGGAATAGCGTTCCGGCGGAGGAGCGGTTCCGGATTTTGGAACAGGTCGCCAAACGAATCGACTCCCACAGATCAGAATTAATGGCAATATCCCTAATCGAAACTGGAAAAACACTTTATGAGAGTGACCCGGAGGTTTCTGAGGCGGTAGATTTTATTCGATTTTATTCGCTGGTGGCTAAGGATTTTTCTTCACTTGAGGGAACCCAGGCAACGCCGACTGGTCCGGTGGTGGTCCTATCGCCTTGGAACTTTCCGATTGCAATTCCCTGCGGTGGGATCGCTGCTGCGCTTGCGGCAGGAAACACCGTAATTTTAAAACCAGCTCCCTCAGCGAGTGCAACGGCTGCACGGCTTTGTCAATATTTCTGGGACTCCGGCATCTCGCGAAGCACATTGCAATTACTTCCCTGTCTGGGTCGAGAGGCGGGCGACCATCTTATCAACCGACCTGAGATTCAGTCTGTCGTTCTCACCGGTGCAACGATAACCGCCCAAAGGATATTAAAGCGCAATCCGGGGCTGAAGCTATTCGCTGAAACCGGTGGAAAAAATGCAACCATCATCACTGCGATGGCCGACCGGGAACTGGCAATCAAGCACGTAATAGAATCATCATTCGGACATAGCGGGCAGAAGTGTTCGGCGACGTCATTACTAATATTGGAAGCGGAGGTCTACGATGATCCGCACTTTAAAAATGCGCTGGTTGACGCCGCCGCCAGCCTCCCGGTCGGATCCGCATGGAAACGTGCAACTCGAATTGGACCTTTAATCGATCCTCCGAGCGAAGCGTTATCAAAGGGCCTAAAGACCTTGGATCCTTTTGAGCATTGGGCGCTAGCACCTCAAATCGACAGCAAAAACCCCAGACAGATCAGCCCTGGAATCAAGTGGGGCGTTCGTTCGGGGTCGTTTTCGCACCAAACCGAATTCTTTGGACCTCTTTTAAGTGTCCTCCGCGCAGACTCACTCCCCCATGCGATTGAAATAGCCAATCAAACTCCCTATGGACTAACCTCCGGACTAGAGAGCCTGGACGATCGCGAGCAAGCAACGTGGAAAGATCAAATACAGGCAGGAAACCTGTATATCAATCGTTCGACTACCGGTGCGATCGTGCTGCGGCAACCGTTTGGTGGCATTCGGAAAAGTTCGTTCGGGCCTGGAATTAAAGCGGGGGGCCCACATTATGTAAAACTCTTCACGCGCTTTGAAAATCGCAAATTCGAAACATCCTTCCAGCCAACTGAGGAACTGAAGCCAATTTACGAATCACTCTGTCGGGAAATCAACCATTGGCAACTTACGCCTGATGCGTTACAGCAGATTGCCTCAGCGATGGCGAGCTATGAATTATTTTTCCATCAGGAATTCAACTCCATTCACGATCACTTTAAACTTATCGGCCAGGATAATCTGCGATCGTATCAGCCGTTGACTCGAATTGCACTCTGCATCGGCCCAGATGACCCTGTCGAAGATATCATTCTGCGAATCGCCGCGACCGTCCTCACTGGCAACCCTCCGCAATTTTTTCTGATGCCGGGAATCGATAAAAGCGCTGAGTCCATGCTATGCCAAAGCGATCTTTATCAACTCATTCGGGGCCGTGCAGCGTCCGACGATGAGAAAATGTTCATTGATAAGATCAGGGAAGGGCAGGTCGGTCGATTGCGTGCCTCGGCAACGACGAAACTCCCACCGCTTGTCACCGAGGCAGCCCATGAGGCGGGGGTCGCCATAATCGACACGCCTGTCAGCTTCAACGGCATGGTGGAATTACCGTGGTATTTTCAGGAAAAGAGCCTCTCGGCCAACTATCATCGCTACGGTAATCTCGGGACACGATCAGATGAGTTGCGGAGCGAGCCGCGGTAACACTTCTAACACAACTGCCCATTTCACGGCTCAAGGTTTTTTCGGGCCAAATTGAAGTTTGATTGATGGATTTTTCTGCGAAAATGCTTTGGCCTCGGCATCAGTGACAGGGGTCTCAGTGACAACCAAGTGACTCAATCGCTTTAAAGCCGACAGTTGCGGAAGCCCCTGAGCTGTAATTTGCGTCGACCCAATATGCAAGAACTCCAACTGAAGCAACTTGCCAACCGATGAAAGCGCCTGATCTGTGATCAGAGTCTTATCGAGATTGAGCCATTTTAGGCCGGAAAGATTTTCCAGATATCGAACACCCTGATTCGTAATACGACAATCATATAAATTAAGCTTGGATAGCTGCGAAATTTGATTTAAATATTTGAGATATCGCTCATCAAATTTCTTACAACTACTGATATCGAGATCAACAATCCGGCTGTCCGCCACAGGAGACACAAGACCCTCACCGGTAATCTGTGTATTTGCAAGACGCAGCTTTTTCAACTGTGGCATACGAACCAAATCGGGTACCGTGCGGTCAGTAATCCCCGTTCCGGCCAGTCCGAGTTCACGTAACTGGGGATGCCGCGTGATACTTTTCACTGCGTGATCAGTTAGCGGAAAAAAATCGAGCAAAAGCGCTCGCAAATTTTCAATTCCTGCTAGTTCCGCAACGTCTTCTGGCGTCAGTCGGGTCGCAACCTCCTTTCCGGAGAGTCGCAAAACCTTCAGTTTTTTTAATTTGTGAAGCGACTTAAATCCTGCTGCATCAATTTCGCAGCCACGAAGATCAAGTGATTGCAGTGAATTACATCCGGCAATGACCGAAAGGTCTCTTGCGGAAAGATTGGTGCCCGAAAGTTGCAGTGATCGAAGATTTTCAAGTGCTGCAATTGATTCCAGCATCTTAAAATTGACCGGTAATTTTCGCAAATCAACGGAAACCACTCGGTTTAGCTGGTCGCGTTTTACACGGCCTGATTCATCGAGCGCATCGATAAACTTTGTGTCGGGAACCACTGCAAACGCGCACCGAATTTCAATCGGATGATGCAACCCTAACTCTGCAATGCCCGCGAAAAGAATGGGCATCAAATATTTAAGTTTGAATATCATCATAATGAATGGGCTAAACTATCATGGCCACACCCTATCACAGGTCGGTATTTTCTGTGTTGATTGTCGTACATCGCATAAAAAATTGTTCGTACTGATTCACGATCTGCGGCAAATCAAAGTCTTGAATTCGCCGATTTCCACCCTCCACAAGCGATTCGCGTAACGTTGCTGACGCTCCAAGCTGCTCGATTTGTTCGCGCAGACCATCAACGCTAATGTCACACAATGCACCACTCTCACCCGGCGTAATAATTTCCTCAGGTCCTGTCGGACAACGGGTCGCTAACACAGCGACCCCCGCAGCCATCGCCTCAAGAACAACGTTAGGCAGGCCTTCCCACCGGGATGAGAGGATGAACAAGTCAGATTGACGAAGCAAGGCGTACGGATTTTGTTGAAACCCTAAAAATTCAACGCTGTCTCCTATCCCGTTGTCTCTTGCCTGTTGTTTTAGATCTTCTTCCAAGGGGCCACTGCCCAAGATTTTCAGTCTCCAACGAAACTGCTTAACGTGGGCCAGCGCGTCGAGCAACAGATCAAATCCTTTTTGGTATTTAAGCCTTCCGACCGAGATAAGATTTACCACATCCTGTTTCTGAGGCAGGGATTCACCAGCTGCGAGTTGGATATCGCTAATGTTTACAGGATTATGGATTACCGTAATTTTATCGGCCGGCATACCGTAGCGCTTTTTTAGGTACTGTTTTGCACCCTCGGCAGGTGCAACGAGTCGCTTAGCCAATCGCATCCCCAGACGATTAAGCAACCTGGCAATCCAGCTCTGTTTTACCTGAGACATCGGGCGGCTTTCCGTTTCTCGGATCACTGGAATAGATCCGACGCAAGCGAGGCGAACGGAAATCGCAGCGATGGGAAGCATCATGATGAAAACCACAGATGGTTTTAATCGTTTTATTTCGCGACGGAGAAAAAGTAACCGCGTGAGACCCCGCCGATGTTCAGCACAAATCACTTGCACATCCGGCCGCAATTCAGCAGCATATTTACCTTCAAATCGCTCCACATAGAGATATACCTCGAACCGTTCCCGATCGAGATGGTTCGTGATATTCAGCATCACCCGTTCAGCTCCGCCACCATCGAGGGAGGGGATGACCATGAGGATCTTGATTTTTTCCATATAGCACGTTCCAGCTTAAACTTTTGGGCTTAGCCTAGAGCAGCGCTACCACACCTTCAAGTACGCCCCGTAATCGTCTTACATCAGTGAGGTGGTTGTTTGAGCAGTTGCAACTCAACCGACATCTCCCAGCTCAAGTACTTTTCCATAACGCAGCAGGACACGTTCACGTATTGTTCGGTGGCCTTTACTCGACAGCCCCGGATCCTCTTCCAACATGCAACCGGCATCGCTTTTTGCCAGTGCGACGATATCGGCGTCGCGCAGCAGATCCGCGATTCGTAGCGGGGGCATTCCATGCTGCCGAGTTCCGAATAAATCACCCGGGCCGCGTGTACTAAAATCAAGCTCCGCCAATTCAAAACCATCATTCGTCTGACTGAATGACTTCAATCGTTCCATCGCCTTTTCGTTCTCTTGGTCGCCGAACAGAGCACAATACCCTGGATGTTTTCCGCGACCGATCCTGCCGCGAAGCTGATGAAGCTGCGCAAGGCCGAACCGCTCAGCGCCCTCAATTACCATTAAACTTGCATTGGGGACATCAATCCCGACTTCGACAACAGTCGTGCTGACAAGGACCTGCAACCGACCATTATAAAAGTCGGTGAGCACATTATCCTTTTCGGTACCCGACATTTTTCCATGCAACATACCGATACGATAATTCTGTAGCACTCCTGTTGAAATTTCCTGATAAATCTCCGTTAGGCTAGCGACGTCCCAAAGCTCGGATTCCTCAATCAACGGCGCAATCACATAGCCTTGTCGACCCTGGTCTAATTGCGATCGAAAAAATGTCCACCACTTTTCGCGTTCATCCTCCTCCGGAAGATACGTATGTATCGGTTGGCGACCCGGGGGGGCGTCGCGAAGCGTTGAGACATCCAGGTCTCCAAAGAGTGTCATCGTTAATGTGCGGGGAATGGGTGTGGCGGTCATCACTAAATAATGCGGACCATCATCTTTTAATTCGGCACGCTGTCTGACACCGAACTTGTGTTGTTCGTCAATTATCACTAACCCTAACTTGGAAAATGCAACATCCGGTTGTACCAGTGCATGTGTGCCGATCGCTACATCGGTCGTCCCCTGGGAAATTTCTGCCAGTGCTAATTCACGCTGTGATCGACTCAACCCTCCAGTGATCAGTTGGGTCCGAACTCGACTTTTTGATAGAAATTCCCCGAGGACTCGCGCGTGCTGTCTCGCAAGCACCTCCGTCGGCGCCATGATGGCAACTTGATATCCGTGGGCAACCGCGAGAAGTGTTGCATACAACGCGATCACTGTTTTTCCACTACCTACATCACCTTGCAGCAATCGATTCATCGGGTGTGACTGGGCGAGATCTTCAGTAATGTCTGCGATTGCCGCATTCTGCCCCTTCGTCAAGTCGAAAGGGAATAATCGACGAATCCGTGCATCGATTTTGGGCGTGATTTCAAGCAGTGGCGCGGTGGCCGCACTGGCCCGAATTCCCCGACGCAGCCCCAAACCGAGTTGGAGCAATAAAAGCTCCTGATAAACTAATCGATAACGCGCTTCCTCGAGTCTTTGGTGATCTGCTGGAAGATGAATTCCTCGCAATGCTTCGTGGATACCAACCATTTTTTTTTCGCTACAGAACGCAGCTGAAAATATTTCCTCAACATCCTTGAGGCACTGTTGCACGACAGTTTGCATAATTCGGCGCATCGCGCCCTGATGAATTCCTTCTGTAAGCGGATAAACAGGCAAGAGTTTTCCCGCAACTGACTCGTCATCACTCTCGACAATTTCATTATGCGGGTGGGTCGTCTCCCACCGACCATTGCGTAGTTTCATTTTTCCCGCGATAAGAAACATTTGACCTTCGCGAAAACGTTTCTCCAGAAACGGCTGGTTGAACCAAATCGCGGCAAGCGATCCACCCTCCACATCCAAAATCACTTCGAGCAATGAGCGGCGAGGCCCTATCGACCGCACCGAAACGCTGGCAACCTCTCCAAGAACGGGTGCAACTTCCCCATCTTGCAAATCGGAAATCCTGACGATTTTTGTTAAATCCTGGTAATCCCGTGGGAAGAAATACAAGAAATCCCGCGCAAATCGAAGCCCCAGACGCTCGAAGGCCTTCACACGCCTTGGACCGACACCAGGAATGTACTGCACGGGAGTCGTAAGCGTTAATTCGTTATCAGCCGGAGATGCGGGAGGCATTGAGTTCAGTATCCGAGCAATAAAACACCACAGGCGGATAATATAGACTGGGTAATTTTCGCCAACAACGGGACAGATTCAAGCTGGAATACCATGCGACCATCAGCTACACGCACAGCCAAGTGCTAACTAGAGAAATCGTTGATACGCCTCAACCGCCATCGCATCACACTGTTCATTTTCCTCGTGACCAGAATGGCCAGCAACCCAGGAAAATTTCACCACGTGTTTTGACAACAGCTTATCCAGATCTTTCCAAAGCTCAAGGTTTTTGATGGGTGCTCTTTTATTACCTGAGCGGCGAGACCAATTATTGGCTTTCCAGTTCGGCATCCACTCGCTGATGCCATTACCAACATATTTGCTATCGGTGTATAACATGACGCGACACGGGCGTTGAAGCGCCTTTAATCCCTCAATCACCGCAATTAATTCCATCTGATTATTGGTGGTTTCCGCCAGCGATCCGGTACCTCGTTTTTCGCTACCGGTGCGAAGGTGCCTCAAAATATAAGCCCAACCGCCAGGCCCGGGATTTCCCGAACATGCGCCATCGGTGAACAGGTGGACGTGGACTTCCGACATAACAATACCGCGTGAATACTGACTAGTTAGAGTTGCGCTGAATCACCAGCCGTCGGTGGTTCGAAGACAACATTGTCCTGATGTCGTGACAGATCAGGGCGTGGTGGTTTCGTTAATTCCTCGAGCTCCTGTGAGAGCGAGGACTCCAATCGAGGTTGCTCCTCACACGTCCAGGGAAGTCGAACGGTGAATGTGCTACCCTTGCCCAATTCGCTATCAACCGAAATTTCTCCACCCAACAAGCGGCAAAGTTCCTTGACGATGGATAATCCCAGGCCGGTTCCAGAATACTCGCGAGTCATTGTGTCGGCCGATATCGTGTGCTGACTTTGTCTGAATTTCTCAAAGATGACGCTCTGGTCCTCATCAGCGATGCCGACGCCGGTATCAGATATTTCAAGGATAAGTCGATTTTCTTTGTCCCGATAAACGTGAATGTCAATCCGACCACCCTCAGGCGTAAATTTAATTGCATTGGAAAGTAGATTGTTAAGCGTCTGTCTGATTTTAACGGAATCTTGATGAACAAGGGGGAGGTTGGGTTCAATATTCATCTGTAACCGCAGATTCTTTTTCTCCGCCAAGGGCCGGGCCATGTCGCACTGCGCGGAAACTACGGACCCAATATCAAAGTCGGTTAAATGAAGTTCCATGCGACCACTCTCGATTTTGGCTAAATCAAGCGTGTCGTTAATCATCTCCAATAAAACTCGGCCCGATTGCTGGATATTCTGTACGTAACGCTGCTGTTTTTCATCAAGCACGTCAGCTGTCGCCAGTACATCAGAAAACCCAATGATACTATTGAGAGGCGTCCGAAGTTCGTGGCTCATCGTCGCAAGAAAATCGCCCTTGATTCGGTTCATCTCAAAAAGCTGCATATTCGCCTGAGCAAGCTCATCAACTTTGCCATCGAGATCACTATTTACCGAGCGCAGCTCTTCTGCCGAGTCCAGCAATTGCTGCAACATCCGATTGAATGACATTGCTAGGTCTTCGAATTCATCTCCCGTTTGGATATCTGCGCGTTGACTCGTATTGCCGCGACTGATCTCTTCGCTCACTTCTTGAAGATGATGCAATGGCTTTACAATCACATAACGGACGATCACATACAGCAGTATCATTGCTAAAAACACTGTGATTATGGCTGTCGCTAGTAAGACTGCCCAGTTCCGATTCACTGCGGCCTGGGTTTGCTCCAACGGTATCCGTACTTTAATGATCGCCTGGAGGTCACCCTCTGAGAGGTCCGGATTCCCATTTTGTGATCGATGGCATATCACACACGTCCCCGAGGTGAGGTAAATGGGTTGGTAATACTGAAATTCCGCGGCCTTACGAGTGAAAGGCTTACCGTTAGCATTGAATCCCTTTTCCTCTACCTCCTGTTCGCGATCGGCAAACGGAGGATCAGATGAAATTGAAACATCCGCACCATCGATCGGGTGCGACCAACGCACTAAAAGATTGCGTTCAAATGCATCAATCGGCTTCTGGTCGTCGTTCGGATGATTGACCTCTGGCCGGATTACACTCCAGTCGTAATCGTCTCTATCAAAATATTTGATAAGTTCAGCCACCACGGGCTGAAAGGTCTCGTTGGTTTCAAGATCTTTCCAATGCTGCATCAGAATCGTATGCACAAGCAATCGGCCTGTTTTCGAATTCTGCTGATACACGATCTGTTTTGTTTCTTCGCCGTACCAAAGAAAACTCCCCATAATCAAAAGCAACAAGCTGGAGCCGAATAACAGGCGACACTTTCGCTCAAGATTTGATTCACCCAGGACACGTTTAATGGAACGATATGACATGAATTAAACCCGCTAGACCTCAAGCCGTGATCAATAGACGGACTTTAGTCTCCAGGGTGCTTATTTTGCGTTGCGTTTCCGTCAGCATGCGGCACAAGAATGACGCGGACCGGCGTTCCTTTAGCGGGTATGTTTTCGGTTGCTGCCTCAAAGCCCAACTGGGCATTTTCGGCGCTACTTTCGACCGGCAGATCAATCAATGCGGTGGGAAAGTTTGAGACGCATACAATTTCGCCACTACGATCGGCAACGTAAAACTCCTTGCCGGTTTCTGCATCAGAAACAATCCGGCTTCCAGCAAAAATCCAATCATGTTCAAGCGGTATACCCCTTATAATCAATTCTTCAATTTGCCGTCCAGCAGGACTAGGGCGCAAGACATTATTGTCATCGGCTGCAATTTCTTCTTTTTGGCGGGGGAAAACCGGTTCCCAGCGTGCTTTCAATCGACCATCAACCCGAATCTCATCTCCTTCATGCCCGTCGGCTAGCTTAATCACTGGCTGATGCTGGAGGTTATCTCGCTTGGCGGGAGAAAACTGGGTGCGATAAAACTTTTCTGGTTCCGGCACATCGGAATTGAGCAGCCGGGGGTCCGTAAGCACCATTAACTGTTCGAGTTGCTTACCAGCAGCACTGGGCCGGATGACATGCCGTTTTTTTTGTTTCGCTTCTTGCTGTACTCGATCGCGAAATGCAGGATGTACCGGCACCCAAAAAGATTCTACGCGGCCATCCAAACTGTTCTGATCAGAGGTTGATTTTTTTGCGCGGTCGATAATTGTTGCATCCTTTGGATTTTGCAAATCCGCACGGTAATCACGATGCCTTACCCAATCTTGTCCATGCGCCTCTTGCAATTCGCCTTGATCGTCTTTCCATTGGATCATGACTTCAACAACACCGCCACTAGCACCCTTGTATTCATTATTTTCGTAAGACACCGGGGTGCCAGGCACGCCACCCACAGCCAATAGACCTGCGTGAATCGTTGATGGTTTGCTATGAACGCGGATAATCGATTCGTGGAGTTTCCCATTCCATGGGCAAATCAGAAGCTCTAGTGCCCCTCGCTCAAGGCAGACCTCACCATCCAGTAAAATCCTATTGCGGTCTTTGTCTATCCATATTCTTTCCTCCGGTTGCAGCGGAATCGCACCCTTCGGCAATGGAAGCACAGCGTTGGACGGTGGAGGCTGGGCCGGTTGCGTCGTTTGAGCCGCAACGACCGCGTCGATGCTAAAGATTAGAAGGGCAGTCCAGCAGATACCGCGGACGCTATTTTCCTGCGTATTGGCTACGCCGTTAATCAGTGCCATAGCAATCTCGGCTCCTCTTCACTGGGCGGACAGCCCTGGTACATCGGTCCATTGTTGATAGGATACCCGCTCCTAGAAAGTGCATTCAATGGCATTATCTAATAACGCGTCAGAAATCGGTTTCCCGGCGCCTCAGGATAATGCCACAACACATTATAACACTGCATGTTTTATACCGTTGGGATCAACGCCAGGAAGCCTGAACCATATCATCCGCAACCAGGCAGTGTGACTCGTATCATCCACATGCAAGCACAAAAATGAGCCAACAAGCAATCTTTACCCAATGGCAGAGGCCACTCTCCAAAAGAAAAATCGCTCAACTCCAGCGTGCCGCACCCCAAGATGCCTGGGCCATATGGGCCGAACATCTCTCAATACGAAAACGGATCATTCCGCTTTCCAAACTCTTGCCTAATTCAAAATGCCCATTGAAATGGAGCGTGGATCTATCGTTACAGCGTGATGAAACGATCGCCTTCATCAACCAGTTGACCGACAAATCACCCGCAAAGAAAAATATCGAATCCACTGTGGATTTACTGCGTCATTGGTCTGTCATGGACGAACCCGATATTTTGAATTCTTCCGATGCCATGCAGTGTGTTTCGGCCGCATGGACACTTCCCGCACTCAGTCAATTGATCGGTGCAGATTTATGGTGGAGCATCATTGACCGCTTAGTGACTGTTGCGGCAGATACGCTACAACTCGACATGAAGAAACAACCCCTTGCGGCAAACTTACTTGGAGGCGAACTACCGCTTGCCTTGGCTTATTTATTTCCGGAGCTGAAATCCGCGGCAGAGCTCGGTCACTCGGCGATCGAATTTCTATCTGATGCAATGGTTGAAATGCTCGATGGAGAAGGTATGCCTGAGGCATGTTTTCTGCCAATCTTCGGCCCACTCCTTGGATGTTGGACGCGGTGCCGTGCGATAATGCAACAACGTAAAGACTTTTCATGGAGCCCAGAGGCGGAAAACCAATACCTGTGGTTACTTACCCAAGCCGTTCGCCTCTCTCGAAACAATGGTGGATTTGCCTTCGGCCCAAGCGATCACCTGGATTCTGATCGAAATCTTCTTCTGACTGCGGTAAAACAATTCGGCAACGCAGCCGATCTAAAGGCTACAAAGAAACTTCTCGGACGAAAGGTTCCTAAGTCAAAACGAGCAAACGAAATTTCTGCGGCTTATCACTCAGAGTGGGCTACCATCGGCGTACTCCGATCGAGGTTTCACAGAAAATCCCGACAGCTATGCGTCGCCTATGGAGAAAATCAAAATCGAATTGAACTTTCTCAGGGGTCACATATTCTTTTTTCGGGCGATGTTCGCTCCCGGACCATGGTCGACGGTGCTGCTGAGGCCTTCAATCAGCCTAAGCAATGGGAGGAGGTCGCCTGGGAGTCGGATGAGAATGTCGATTTTCTTGAAATTGAAACTAGCTTGAATGCGAAAACGAAATTACAGCGAAGTTTTCTTCTTTCCCGAAACGATCATTTTTTATTGCTCGCCGATACAATTCTCTGCGAGCAGGAGTGCGGCATACAACATCAAATCCAACTGCCGTTGGGGGCGGGAATTACCGTGGATACACAGGAAGACACATGGGAGCTTCTACTTAAAGCACCTGATGCAGTCGCGCGAATTCTTCCTGTCGGACTCCCTGAGTGGAAGTCCGGATGTCGCCAAGGCAGCCTATCAGTGAAACGGAGAGTGGTGAACATCGAGCAATCCGGTCAAACCAGGCTGTTTGTTCCCCTGTTTATCGACTTGTCTCCAAAACGATCACGTAGCAAGTTGACCTGGAGGCAACTTTCGGTTGGAGAAAAACGAGAAAATATATCTTCAGGTATCGCCGCAGGGTTCCGTGTTCATATCGCGAAAGAACAGTGGTTGGTTTATCGATCACTGGATCGCGTTATCCCTCGCACCGTGCTCGGGCAAAATCTGCTCTGTGAATACCACGTGAGTCGATTCATGGAATCTGGAATGACAAAACCGCTGATTGAAGTCCAATAAGGCGATGACCGAAGAACAGCGAGCGATCGCAAATAATATCGGTAAAATTCGAGAGCGGATCGCTACCGCTGCGGATCGTGCGGGACGCTCTCCGGAAAATATCTTGCTTATCGCGGTCACGAAATATGCCGATGTCGCACAAACCCGTTGTGTGGCACTCGCCGGTCTGCACGACCTGGGCGAAAGTCGACCGCAAATACTCTGGGAAAAAGCAACCTCCCTCACAAACGAGTCGATACGCTGGCATCTGGTTGGGCACTTACAGCGCAACAAGGTTGCCCGCACGGTGGCTCGTACTCACCTTATCCACTCCGTCGATAGCCACCGGTTGTTGAAAGAAATCGACCGGGAAAGCGGCAAATTAAATCGTGCGGCGGATATCCTCCTTGAAGTTAATATTTCCGGTGATGCGGATAAACACGGGTTTTCTCCATCAGACTTAGACGAAACACTGGGCTTGATCGCTGACCTTCCGCATATTCGTGTTCACGGATTAATGGCCATGGCGTCACGTGACGGTGGCCCCTCAGTAGCTCAGAAGGAGTTTGCCGCGGTTCGCACGCTCCGCGATCGTTTATCGGAAGATCTACCGACTAATATCTCACTAAATGAGTTATCCCTCGGAATGAGCGGTGACCTGGAAGAGGCCATTCTAGAGGGTGCGACAATGGTTCGAGTGGGGCGTGCTCTTTTTGAAAACCTATAAGACTGGATTTACTCGTCAAATGAAATTTTCAATATCTCAAATTTCATCGTGCCTTGAGGCACCTCGATTTTAACACGCTCCCCCAGTTTCTTTCCCAAGAGTCCCTGAGCGAGTGGACTGGTGACTAGAATTTTCCCTTCGTCGTAATCTTCTTCTCCTGCACCGACGAGCACGAAAGTCTCTTCATCATCAAAGTCAAGATCTTTCACGACCACACGCGATCCAAATGCAACTTCATCTTTTGGCAGATTCGATGTGTCAATAATATCAGCCATTGCCAGCTTGCCCTTAAGCATATTAATTTTTGCTTGCAGCATACCTTGGCTTTCCCTTGCACCATGGTATTCGGCATTCTCACTCAGATCTCCTTCCGCACGCGCTGTGGCAATGCGTTTTTCAATTTTTGGCATTTCCTCATTCTCAAGCTGTTCCACTTCGGCAAGTATTTTGTTGTAGCCCACTTGAGTCATAGGGATGCGATCAGACATTGTTGCTCTCTTTCCTCACATTCGTGATCGAATTTGCGGGTGTTCCCGCCTACGCAATTCACCGTTCAATTTTACAGCCATATTCTGCGTTCTTTGAACAGGAAGGTAAAGACGCCCTCTAAAAGGCGTCCCTGGAAGGACAATGATTTCTCTATGAGTTATTCTTTTTTTTAAGAAATTCTCTTGTCTGCTGCAGCCAGCGCTCAAATTGATCACCCGAAACCTCTAACTGCGTTGCCAAAAATTTGAGTATCTTAACTTCTTGCGGATCGAGTTGTCGGTCAGAAATGGCAACCTTAAACAATAAAGTCATTGTCATTTTCGGATCGGCCGACAACACCCTAAACTGTTCCCGATAAAAATCTTCATTCTGGGTAGCCCGCTCCATCATTGCCTCGAGCGAGGCGAAACCCACGCCCGCCTCCCGAGCGAGGCGATCAAGCAGTGGCTTTTCTGCCTCTGCAATTGTAAGATCGGCCCCCGCAACACAGCAGGCGGCCCGCAAAATCTCGACTCTTCGCATGCCCTCAACCATTGACCAATTACCGCTTTCTATTACGCTTTCTCGTGAATGCCGAGGGTATTAAAACGATCCATACGATACGCCAATTCGCGTATTTTTTCCCCTAGTGTTATAATTTATCCAGCTAATTTAGCATGGATACCATTGAGTATAGATTGATCATATCTTAAAGCGAGTTGGAAATCGCATGCACTCCCCACTACGCCGCCTCGCGAAATTAAAATCTTGGAAGAGCCAAGCGACCGGGCTGTTGTGTTGCCTGCTAGGCCTGATCTGGGCTGGGAACCCGATCTTTCACAGCGTATGCCATCTGATTGACTTGCCACACCAGCACCCAACAGGGCAAGCCTTCAGCCACGGGCACAGTCATGGCCACGGGCACAGTCATGGCCATGGGCACAGTCATGGCCATGGGCATGCTCACCATATGCCGAGCAGCCAGCTGACGGACGACGAGACGCCTTCGGATCAGAATCCCGGATCCGATTCACCCCATCGCAAACCTGACGACAGTGAAGGCCCACTTTTATTTATACAGTCTCTCGAGATCGAAACCTGCTGCCCAACCCATCATGGCTTACGCCTCAGACTGGTCCCGCCAGCATTGGTTACTTTAAACCTCGATCATGTCAATTTCTTTTCTTCCGTCCAACTAGGCACCACCGGAGCACGTGGACCGCCAATCATCTCGGACCTTAGCTTTTCGCCTAAAGTTTGATTAGTCGTTCGTATTTCAGCGAAATCGAGCGATCTAATCCAATTACATGTTAAGGCGGTCACTTTGTGGCATCGAACGACTTGCGGCTGTTTACCGCTTGCATAGCTTAACGCACCCGTCGCTGCCATCAGAGAGACAATCCTTTTCCACTATTCGACTAAGGAAAGAAATCCCGTGCGCAACACAAACCATATCCATCGTATCGCTGACACCCACTCCCGAATTTTCTCCAACCACCGACGGTCGGTCGGTTTTACCCTCGTCGAACTTCTAGTCGTCATTGCCATTGTCGGAATCCTGATGGCTCTTTTATTGCCGGCGGTCCAGACGGTCAAAGAGGCTGCAAGCCGTGCGTCCTGCAAAAATAATATGAGACAGCTTGGCCTGGCATTACACAATTACGAAAGTTCCCGAAGAAAATTTCCTCCGGGATATGCCTATTCCCGCGGAACGGACGGGGCCAATCAGCTGGGACATGCCTGGGGCACGTTTATTCTGCCTTATCTCGAACAACAACACCTGTACAAGCTCGTCGACAAGGAATCACCGGTGTTTGACGCAGCAAACTTGGCGGCACGAGAAACGCCGCTGCCCGCATTTCTGTGTCCCGCGGATAGGTTTTCGGCAAACAACTTTGTGATTCGAGATGAATCATCAACGCCGGTAGAACAATATGCTGCGGCCAGTTATTGCGCGAACTGGGGACCCGCCTCCGGCGTTTTGGAAACGCCCGGGAATACCGGTGACGACATCAATCTCGACGCCACTCCGGATCAATCCACCGGTCCATTTTTCCGAAACAGTAGAACTCGTTACCGCGACATCACCGATGGTGTTTCGAACACACTAGCGATTGGTGAACGGCATAATGGGCCGATCGTCGATTCGTCTGGGTTCCCCATTGGTGTCGCGCCACACCCGAATTTCGAAAACGCCTGGTTTGCCGCAGTTCGGGATATCGATACGCCTGATGATGACCACGGTCATATGGTTCTATTTGATACTGAGTTTGCCCCCAATAACCCGCCCCCTGGTGGTGCTGGAGCTGATCGCGGCGTGGCAGGACCGCATGCGGGCTTCGCCCAGTTTGTCTTCATGGACGGATCCGTACACACTATTTCGGAAGACATTGAATTAAATGTTTATCGATCATTATCGTCGATTTCAGGCGGAGAACTTATTCAAGACTATTAAACACCCCCCTACGCTGTAAAAGGTTGGGGCACGGAAAGGTCTTTAAAATGGAATAACGAAAGATCGCTGCAAATTGGACGATCACGCATTCGCATTGCAAAACGGATCACACTATCGGAGATACGAAAGAGGGAGCTGAAATAAAGATCATCATCGTCAATCGCACCTGACCGCCAGTAGCCAGACCGATTATCGATAAACGTGAGGCTTTTCAAGGAAAGCGTGTGATATTATCCAGTGACGTGTGCCGTAAGAAATGGCTGTGCGATATTGCAACACAGTGGCGTGCGTCCGCCGACACTTGATCTCTCCGTTTGTTGACGTCAAATTCATATTCATGCATCAGCGAATTATCCTTCGTTATCTCTTCTCCTCAAATTGCCAGCATCGTCTGGCGGTCTTTGTAATCTTATGCATGGTAGCCTTACCATTCGGCATCGCCGATCCGAATCACTCGTCACCGCAATCGCCAGGTTTTGAAGGCAGGCTTCTAAGTGAAACCAAGTCATTTTCAAACAACCCTGCGATGGCCGTGAGTGCATCAGGGGAACTTGCGACCGCCTGGATCCGACATGATGCGGATACAGGAGACGAAGTGGTCGTAAAACTTGGAGAAGATGGTCCTGTCGAGGTTATCACGCCAAAACGAGGACAGTACCTACGACCCGTTGTCACCTTTGCCACAGGCTACGTTCACTGTGTTTGGACGCAAACCGATCATGACAAGCCGAGCAGCATCTGGCATGCCGTCCGCGAAAGTGGCGCATGGTCGCCGCCAAAAAGACTCCTACCAGGCGAGCGGCGGGCCCATCAAAATCCAGAAATTGCTGCGTCGGCTAGTGGACGTGTAGCGGTGGCATTCCAGATGCACACGGGTAAGAGATACGAGATTTTTGTAAAGGATCGGCTCCGCGTCACTCCAGTCAGCGGAGACAGCGATTCAACCAATGCGTGGGACCCCACAATCACGTTCCGCAACGACCAGTGGATCGTAGCCTGGAGCAATTTTTTTGAGGGGGATTACGATATTTATTACCGATGCGAGCACAGCAAAACACCACCAATTCGGATTTCATCTCGCGGGCAGTATGACCTCCACCCGTGGATTGCATCCTCCCCGGAAGGAAATATCTGGGTCACATGGGATGCGGTTGAGTTGCCCGGTCATGCGAACTCCGGTTCCACCACCATTACTGAATCAAACCCGCAGCATAAAATTCCCTCCAATTATGGTGCCGGACAAAAATCGTGGATTGAGGTACGCATCATCGACGCAGAACACAAACTGCGGGTTGCGGGGAAGCCGCAAACCGAGATCGTCCCTCCAGAGGGTTACAAAACTGGTCACTCGGCACTGCCCAAGATCGCAGTCTCCTCCGACGGAACTCCCTGGATTGTTTACCGCGCATTGCACGAACAGCGTGGAAGTTGGCTTCCGAGCGGCGGCACTTCCTACTATTGGGACCTTGTTGCCCGACCGTACCTCACCGATCACTGGGGAGATGCCCAACGATTTTTACACTCTGATGGCTATCTCGAGGAAGCCTCGATAGCCGCAGGGCCAAAAAAAACCTGGGTCTGCTATGGAGGGGAAGGGCGGATCGGTTCGCGTGAGCGTCTCTTGCACGCTAGATCGCATTTGGACGCAAAAAAACCCGACCCCCACAATCATCACAGTGATTATTTTGGAAAAGTAGGCTGTAACGGAGAGATCTTTTTAACCAGTCTACCGGACGTCGAACAACAGAACACGCTCCACCTAGTCGATGCGCCGCCTTTCGATGATCGTGACATGCCATCACGCCTTCCCCGCGAACCCTATACGATCGCTGTGGCTGGAAAACGCTATACGCTTTTCTGGGGCGATACGCATCGACATTCGAACGTTTCACGGTGTAGCGTCGGATTAGAGCCGACGCCCGATGATCTCTATCGCTACGGTGATGACATCTGCAATTAC
>JAYZMM010000096.1:0-7005 GCA_036153155.1 Planctomycetota bacterium | reverse complement strand
TTTTGAAGGCACACCCGGGGATTCCGCGAGGTAACAAATAAAATGATTGTCAGTTGGGACTGGCTTAAGCAGTATGTGCCGTTGGAGATGGCTCCTGGTGAACTTGAGGAGCGGTTGACGGCATGTGGGCTCAATCATGAGGGCAGCCGGACGGTCGGTAAGGATCTAGCGATCGACCTGGAGGTTACGAGTAATCGCCCAGACTGTTTGGGGCATCTGGGCGTCGCCCGAGAAATTGCTGTCCTTTACGACTTACCGCTCACAGTCCCGATTGCCGAACCTGTGACCGGCCCAACGATCGGTGCCGAAGAGGTCAGCGTCGAGCTAGAAGCTGCTGACCTTTGCCCTCGATATACTGGGCGAGTGATTCGCGGTGTCAAAGTGGGTCCGAGTCCCGAATGGCTCGTTGATCGTTTGCGAACTATTTATGAGTACAAGCAGGGTACGCGTTGGGAACCGGTCAATAATGTGGTGGACATCACCAATTATGTTCTTCTGGAGTCAGGGCAACCGCTCCATGCCTTCGATCTTAACCACGTCGCGGGACGCAAAATTGTAGTCCGACGGGCCGTAGAGGGCGAGCAACTGATAGCGATCAATCATAAGACTTATACGCTCGACTCGGATATGTGCGTGATCGCAGATCAAAAACAGCCGATTGCCTTGGGTGGCATTATGGGGGGGGCTGAGACGGAAGTCTCAAGCGAAACAACCGATCTATTCATTGAGAGTGCGATGTTTGCACCCCTCTCGATCCGCTCGGCAGCCCGCAAGCTTGCACTTTTTAGCGATTCGTCGTATCGCTTCGAACGCGGCCCGGATCCGAAAGGTGTTGATTGGGCGAGTCGAAGATGCTGTGAACTGATTCTTCAGGTGGCCGGGGGCGAATTGGCCGAAGGAACCATCGACCTCGGGACACGAATGGAATCAATGGCACCGATCCCATTGCGGCTTTCGGAAATCGAGCGAATTCTCGGCATTGTGATTTCGCCAGCGCAAGTGGAGCGAATCCTGATTGCGCTTGGAAATAACGTCGAGAATAAAAATGCAGGAACGTTGACGGTCGTTCCTCCCTCCTGGAGGCAAGATCTTTCGCGGGAAGTCGATCTCATCGAAGAAGTCGCCCGCATCGATGGTTATGATAAGATTCCGGAGGATCGCCAAGTTCCGATCTGTGCATCTTCACGGTCCCGCCTAGATCGCGTTACGGAGCGGGTTCACCACACTCTCACATCGGCCGGATTTGATGAGGTGATCACCCCCAGTGCGGTCGATGCGCAACTGGCTTCGCGGATGTCGCCCTGGTCCGCACAAGCGCCCCTTCAGAGCAAAGTTCCCATGCTGCGAGGGGCAAATCAATTGCGGACTAGTCTGATTCCGAGTTTGCTTAACGTTCGGCGGACGAATGAAAATGTGGGTGTCGAAGCTATTGAAATTTTTGAACTCGCGTCCGTCTATCTTGCGACTCCGAACTTGGAATCCGAAGCGTGGCACACGGAACGCAAGCTATTGGGTCTCTGCAGCGGCAGAGGTTTTTTTGAATTAAAGGGCGTGGTCGAGGCATTGCTTGTGAAACTTGGTATCGGCTCGTCACTCGATCTGAGCGACTGTGCGGATCCATTTTTTCGGTCGGGCCACGCTGCGGAGCTACAGCTCAAAGGGGAGCGATTGGGATATATCGGTGAGGTTTCCGATGACGCCCGTAAAACCTGCGGTTTGCGAACACCTGTATTCGTCGCCGAACTCTGTTTTTCCCGTTTGGTGAATCTTGCCCTGCTTGTTCCGTCCGCGCAACCCTTGTCACCCTATCCGACCGTACACCGTGATTTCAATTTTGAAGTGGAAGAAAAAGTACGCTGGTCCGACTTTGCAGCGACCGTGCAGCAGGCTGCCGGCGAACATTTGGAATCGATCGAACACTTAGAGACCTATCGCGACAAAGAACGGCTTGGCGAGGGACGCAAAAGTCTAGTTCTCAAAGTGGTGCTGCGAAAGGCGGACGGGACGCTCACGGGGGAAGAGGCGGAGCAAGTCAGTCAGCAGATTGGCACTGCCTGCCACAAAGCGTACGGAGCGTCGCTGCGTGCGTGATGCTCGCCGCCCCTCAAAAATCGACAGCATCATCCCAGATATTCGGCAAATATTTTGCGTTAACACGCTGCCGGACCAAGGCGCGCTGTCGATCGTTCAATTCCGCCGTACCTTCAACGCCCTCCAGAATAGTATTCTCATTTTTCTTCGTCAGTTTATTCAGTACAAAATCACCGGGTAGAGAAAATCCGTGAACACCGGTCAACTGCTGCCCGGCATCTTTTTTTGTAATTTCAATCTCAATGAAAACATAATTCCCCATGGAGGGGATTTGCTTGGGATTTTGCGTCGCCTTTACAAAACCGTCTTTGATTCGGATCATCCAGCCCTTGCCATCATCATCCCAACGGGCGACGATTTCTCGGCTGCTGCAAATCAAGTAATGGCAGTTTCGTCGCAGCGATTCTGGCACCGCGAGGGCCAATCCAGCCTGCGCGTTGGCCGAGTGCTGGATAGATGCTGCTGATTCTATCTCTGATTTGCCGATTGGGAGAGGAATCACACCACCACATTCAGGGCAGCGTCCTTTTTTTCCCGCGAGCGAATCGGGTGCCTTGACCGGTTCTTGGCAATGCGGGCAGCGAGTGCGGATCATGAAAATATCTCCCGCTCCATCCTAAACACATGGGTAGGTTAATGGCAACCGGCTTTGCGGTCCTTCGCGCCAACGCACAAAACTGCTATCTGTGAACGAAACTGGCGGTTCAGAAATTGCATCATTGCGGCATCGCTTTCAGGAAAGGACATTGGAGATGGCAAAGTGGAAAATTGCGGGAGTGAATTTTGACCATTTTCATATGGGAGACAATTTGCGGTTTGCTCACGAACATCCTGACGTAGAAATTGTCAGTCTTTGCGACGAGCACCCTGAGCGGATGGATGAAGCTGCCACCAATTTTTCAATTTCTTCGGATCGTCTGTATACCGATTTCAATGCCTGCCTGGAAGACACAGAACCGGACCTGGTATTGCTTTGTCCGGCGACCGCCCGTCACGCCGAATGGACGGAAAAAGTAGCACCTTTTGATACCCATATTCTGATGGAAAAACCGTTTGCAGCGACGCTGGCGGAAGCAGATCGCATGGTGGCTGCAATGAGGCCGGGAAAGCAACTTGCGATCAATTGGCCGCTTGCCTGGTACCCTCCGCACCGAACCGCACGGCGGCTGATCGATGAGGGTAAAATCGGGGATGTGGTCGAGGTCCACTTTTATGATGGCAATCGCGGTCCGTTGTGGCATGCTGCCGATAAGGTGGAGAAAACAGCGGAGGATGTTCAACGCGAGAAACCGCACAGCTGGTTTTACAAACGGGATCAAGGCGGCGGCTCGTTGCTCGATTACCTGGGTTATGGAACTACTCTTGGGACATGGTTTCTTAATGGCAGAAAGCCGATCGAGGTGACGGCAACCGTGGACTCACCGGAGGGCCTGGAGGTGGACGAACACAGTATTGTCGTCGCCACTTACGAAACAGGGCTCTCTAAATTTGAAACTCGTTGGGGAACGTATACCGATCCTTGGACGCATCAACCGCAACCCAAATGCGGTTTTGTGATTGTGGGCAGCGAGGGGACGATCAGCAGTTACGATTATGAAACAACGATTTATGTGCAGTCCGAAGCAGTCCGACAAGGTGAAGTTCTCCCGGTCGACCAACTTGCGGCTCCCTTTCAAAATCCAGTCCAGTACATGCTTGACTGCTTGGAGAAAGATCGACCCCTCGAGGGCCCACTTGCCGTTGATATTTCGAGAATCGGACAGCAGATTGTGGACACTGCGGTTCAAAGTGCGACCGAAAAAAGAACGCTTCCCCTCCTGGATTAAGCGGGAAAAATCAACGAGGTGCTGTATGCGACCCAAAGAAGAGCTTAAAGAAATCATCGAACAGATCGCATCGATTGAAAGTCCCGTCGGGATGGATGCAGTTTATGTTCACGCGCTAATTATTGATAAATTACAGGCAATCGAAAATCGATTGACTCGATTAGAGACCAAGCTACAAGTATCAGTCCCGAACGAAAATTCCAATCACGGTTAAGTGGAGTCAAGTTCACCCTCGGTGCTGGCGGCCTGTTATAATGGCAGCTTATGTGACATCTGCCCCAGGCCATCCGAGACAGTCTGGAGCGATATTTTTCATCACAAAAAGTCTTCCGTGAATTAATCCCGACTTGATAGGCAGAGAGACGGCGCGTTCCATGGCAAATAAACAGCAACAAATATTTGCAAAGATTGTGCTGCACAACAAGCTTTTGGATGCGGCGGAAGTCGAACAATTGCTTAAGGAATTTTCCGACCCCGAAGATATCATCCGTCGGCTCATTCAAACGGAGAAAATCGTAGAGAAAAAAGGTTTACAGTTGCTGGCCCTTTACCGAAAGCAACTGCAGAAACTAATTCCTGCTTCCGATGCTGCAGCGGTATCGACGGAAAAATCAAGTTCGCCGCCGACGCCCAGTAGTGCCGATGCAATTGACGCTCTGGTCGAAGAGGCCCTTGAGGAAGACGATGTGGAAGAAGCTGTCACGACGGCTACAGAGCAAATCCCGTTGCCTTCCGAAGCCGAGGGTCATGTTGATTCTGAGGAAACGATGCAGGCTGTGACTGAGCACGTGCCGCCGGCTGATACCGATGATCCCCCACCGCTGAAAGTCGACCTCGGAGACGAATCCGACCTGTCAGCGGCCGAATCAGAAGTTGAGGATTTGCCAGTTCTGGAGCGTGATACCGACGTGGCTCAGACGGAAGCTACGGTGAGTACCGAATCGATAGGCGCCCCGCAAGACAGTGATCCGGTAGCGACCGATTCGAAGGCTAAGGAACTGATTCATGATATCTTGCTCGAAGCGCGTCGCTTGAAGGCGTCTGATGTTCACATTACGGCTGGCCTCGTGCCGATGGTCCGTCAGGCGGGATCGCTCAAGCCACTGGATCGTCCACCGCTCACGCCTGAGGTCACCGAAGGGGGCCTGCTGGCCATGGTGGATGCCGACCGTCGCAAGGAATTCCTGGAAACCAACGACTTGGATTTTTGTTATGACGGAGGTGATGCATTAGGTCGCTTCCGCACTAATTTTCTTCGTGAACAGTCGGGAATGGATGGAGTTTTTCGACTCATCGACACTCAGGTGCCGAGTTTCGAGCAACTCGGTTTGCCCGACCAAGTCAAACGTTTCACGGAATATGCCGTGGGGATCGTATTGATTACCGGTCCCAAGGGTTCGGGTAAGACAACCACGCTTGCCGCGATGGTCGATCTTCTAAATGAAACCCGCAATGAGCATATGATTCTGATTGAGGATCCGATTGAATATGTTCACCAGAATAAAAAGTGTCATATCAATCAGCGGGAGGTCGGAACCCATACGAAGACGTTTGGAAATGCTTTGCGGGCCGCCTTGCGAGAAGCTCCCGATATTATCGTCGTCGGTGAAATGCGCGATCTGGAAACTACATCTTTGGCGATCAGTGCTGCGGAGACCGGACACTTGGTGCTCGCAACGTTGCATACGCCCGACGCCATCCGGACTATCGGGCGGGTACTCGATGTTTTTCCGCCTGAGGAGCAAGGGCAGATCCGTGCGATGTTGAGCGAATCGCTGCGAGGTATCGTCTCACAGCAATTAGTTCCCAATCCTGCGGGCGACTCTTTGGAGTTGGCACTTGAAATACTCGTCAACACCTCTGCGATCGGCAATATGATTCGTGAAGATCGAACCTTCCAACTGCGGGGAATGATGCAGACGGGACGTAAACAGGGCATGCAGCTTCTTGATGACTCATTGATTGACTTGGTGCGTGCTGGAAAGATTTCAAAGCAAGAAGCTTTCACACGTGCCACTGAAGAAGAGTACGTCCAGAAAGAGTTGGGTTAAGACCTTATGGCAGAGATCGATCAATTCTTGCGTGCGATGGTTGAGCATGGCGCCAGTGACGTGCATCTCGTAGTCGGGCAACCACCGAAGTATGTGCTACATGGGCACGTTACACCCATTGCAGGATATGAGGATCGCACGCTCGGTTCAGATGAGCTTAGGAAAATTTTATTCGCGATTTTAAGTGATGAGCAGGCCTCGACCTATGAGTCGCACTGGGATCTCGACTTCGCCTATGAGATCGAAGACTGCGCGCGATTCCGCTGTAATTATTATTTTCAGCGAACCGGTTACGGGGCAGTGATGCGGGTGATCCCCTCGGATATTCTCACACTGGATCAACTCGATATGCCGCCGGTGCTGAGATCGCTTGCGGACCTTCGGGCGGGTTTGGTACTGGCGACCGGACCGACTGGTAGCGGTAAAACGACAACTTTAGCCGCGATGATTGACCATATTAACACTGATAGCAGCCGCCGGATTATCACGATTGAGGACCCTGTGGAGTTTGTGCATCCGAACAAAAAGTCGATCATCAGTCATCGTGAGGTGGGCACGCACACCAGTTCCTTCAAAGCCGGTTTGCGAGCAGTCACGCGGCAGGATGCGGATGTCGTGCTTGTGGGCGAACTCCGAGATCTGGAAACGATGGCGCTTGCGCTCTCCGCAGCCGCCATGGGTACCCTCGTCTTCGGTACGCTTCATACCAATAGTGCGGCGAAGACCATCGACCGGATTATCGACATCTTTCCGGTGTCACAACAGCCGCAGGTCCGAACCGTACTTGCCGAATCGTTGGCTGGAATTGTAGCGCAGCAGCTGCTGAGAAAAAAAGGAGGCAAGGGCCGCGTTGCCGCCACAGAGATTCTCACAGGAAACCACGCCGTGGCAAGCATTATTCGCGAGGGAAAGATTGAACGCATTACATCAGTCATTCAAGCAGGTAAACGGGAAGGCATGCAATTGCTGGATGATGCGTTAGAAAAAATGGCGTCCACAGGAGTGATCGAGGGCTCCGATGCCTACATGAAGGCGAA
>JAYZMM010000095.1:0-22065 GCA_036153155.1 Planctomycetota bacterium | reverse complement strand
GGTGCAGTTGGTCCGCAGTGCGGAAGAGGCAGTGGGGGTTGCTGACCGATTGCTCGGCTCGCATTTGGTCACACTGCAAACAGGCGAAGCAGGGCAGCAAGTACGCCAAGTGCTAGTGGAGGCGGGGTGTGCGATTGCCCGCGAATTATATTTGGGAATTGTAGTTGACCGTGGTTTAGCATCGCCCGTTCTGATGGTTTCCAGCGCAGGCGGTATGGAGATTGAAAAAGTTGCTGAAGAAACTCCGGAACTTATTTTTAAAGAGGCATTTGACCGAGATGCTGGCCTTGATGCCTATCAGGCCCGCAAACTGGCAGCCGCTCTGGAATTGCCGGCCACATCCATGCGGAGTGCAGTGCAATTCATGCAACGTCTTTGCCGGCTCTTCGTCGAGCAAGATTGCTCGCTCGTGGAAATCAATCCGCTCGTGGTTACCGAAGCGGGTGAACTGGTAGCACTCGATGCGAAGATGAGCTTTGATGATAATGCACTCTTTCGACACAAAGATCTTCAAGAGTTTCGCGACCTGGCTGAAGAAGAGCCTACTGAGGTTCGTGCTGACAAGGCGGGGCTCAGTTTCGTCAAGTTGGATGGAAACATTGGTTGCCTGGTCAACGGGGCTGGACTGGCGATGAGCACGATGGATTTGATTAAGTTGCACGGTGGTGAACCGGCAAATTTCCTGGATGTCGGTGGTGGGGCGAATGTCGAGCAGGTCACCGAAGCGTTTGAGATTTTGCTCTCCGATGACAACGTTCGCGCCGTCCTCGTAAATATTTTCGGCGGGATCATGCGATGCACAACAATTGCCTCAGCGCTGCTCGAAGCATATCAGAGTGTCGGCTTCAATGTCCCGCTGGTGGTTCGACTCGAGGGAACCGAGGTGAATGAGGGACGCAAAATCCTGGAGGAGAGCGGTGTCGATATCATTACCGCCAACGACTTAACAGACGCAGCAAAAAAAGTGGTGGCCGCAGCAGGTTAAAGCGGCAACGCTGATTAAAACGAAAGCGATAAAACCTCATGAGTATCTTGGTTGGCAAAGAAACGCGGTTATTGTGTCAGGGAATTACGGGGCAGGCAGGCGAATTCCATACACGTGGTTGTTTAGATTATGGAACGCAAGTGGTCGCTGGCTGCACGCCAGGCAAGGGTGGACAGGAAGTAGCCGGCGTTCCGGTGTTCGATACGGTCGCCGACGCAGTTGAGCAAACCGGTGTCAACGCGACAATGATATTTGTGCCCGCGCCCTTTACGGCCGATGCAATCCTGGAGGCACTTGATGCCGGCATCGGTGTGATCGTGGCAATCACCGAAGGCGTACCAGTTCTCGATATGGTTCGCGTTTATGAAAAAGTAAGAGCCAGTGATGCTGTTCTGATTGGCCCGAACTGCCCCGGTGTAATCACGCCGGACGAATGTAAGATTGGAATTATGCCTGGTTACATTCATCGCAAAGGCAAGGTCGGAGTGATCAGTCGCAGCGGAACACTCACCTATGAGGCAGTCTGGCAGTTGTCCAACCTGGGGTTAGGTCAATCAACCTGCGTGGGCCTGGGTGGAGACCCAATCGTGGGGACCAGTTTTGTGGACCTGTTAAGAATGTTCCAGCAGGATGATGAAACCGAGGCAATTCTGATGATGGGTGAGATCGGCGGCACCGCTGAAGAGGAGGCGGCTGCCGTTGTGGCCGAGCAAATCGATAAACCGGTGGCAGCCTTTATTGCGGGTCGCACCGCACCCCCGGGAAAACGAATGGGTCATGCCGGGGCGATCATCTCGGGAGGCAAGGGCACGGCGACGGAGAAAGTTGCGGCCCTGGAGAGTGCCGGAATTGTTGTGGCCGAAAGCCCAGCTGACATGGGCACGGCGGTCCAACGGGCGATGCAGCAGGCTTAAGTTCGGCCCCTGCGTGTTCAGTAGGTCAAACCGCCACGAATCATCCACGTGGATGGTGGATCGTAAAGGACGTAATTGGGGTCATACCGCAATTGTCGGTTCCAGACCCAGGCAGACTCGGCAAAACCTTTGAGCCCGTAGTAACCGGCCCACTCAATGCCACTGATCAGGCGGATGTCGTTGTATTCGATTCGGCCGGTCGTATTTCGTGCTTGCGCGGGAATCTGCGGAATATTGCTTGGAAATTTTTGACTCCAGGTGCCGCCACCGTATTCACCGGCCAGATACCAGCGAAGGTCTGCGTTACGAAAAGAGTCGAGGCGATAAGAAAATTTCGGGTTAGGAAAGAGAATATCAAATTTCATCTTTCCGTCAGGACCGCCCGGCGTATAGACCAGACCGCCGGCGGGCAGAAGTTTAACCGTCAGACGATCAAGATAAATCAGCCCGGCCCGCCACTGGAATTTATCATTGGTTTGCCAAACACCGAATCCGCGACCTTGCCAACGCCAACTCTGCCAGGTAATGGATTTGAAATCGGAGTAAATGCCCGCGCGAAATCCGACATCGGCACTCAAGCCATGCGTCAACTGGGGGTTCCAGCCGAAATCAAGGTAACCCGCATAGAGTCGCGGCGGTGCCTGCGCGCCGGGTCCGGCAACAGCGCTGTTGGGACCATTCAACCAATTAAAATTAAAGCCAGGAGTCACAAGCAACGGTGCGTTTTCCGGCATAAAGGAGAGTGGCAAAAGAAACGTGCCGCTCATTTCAGTTTCGGTCCAACCCAGTCCGCTTTGTCCACCGCGATTCATATACATCTGTCGAAACCGCAGCTGCTGCAGGAAACGTGGCCACTGTCCAAAGGTGGCCTCATTGAACAGCGGCTGTTGGGCTGTGCCCGGCGGGGCAGTGCCAAGCGGTGGAGCAGAGGGATTGAAGGGTTGCGAGGGGAGTGTGGGATCTGCGTAGGGATCAAAGTTCGGGTTGGTCGGTGGTGCCTGTAAAGTCGGGGGTGCGGTAACCGCGGGCGACGGGGGTGTCGAGGGCAGCTTCGGCGCGCCGACAGGTGGAGGAGCTGGCGTGACACTGGGTGCCGGGGGAGCAGACGGGTTGGTTGTTCCCGAGGGAAATTGAACCGTCGGCGGCGAGATTTGCGCGACAGTCGCGTCGACTTCGATCAAAGCGACTGCGGCAATCAGCGCAAAATGAAGGACCTGTTTAAGTGGGAACACGCGCTATCTCTCTTCCCGCAAAAGAAGACAATCCAACCACAAAAGATCAAGAGCGGCGGATACATACCAAGCCCCTGGTAGGCAGTCAACACGAATTGTTCTGGGGGGAGAGAAGGACTGAAATTTCTCTTTGGCTTAGCTTTGCTGCGCTCTTTTCGCCAGGATCCGTTGCGGTGCGAATCCGCAGGCATCGCTATCGAGGCGTGCAGCGAAAGCGTCTTTTACGGGTGAAAGTGCGACAGGATAGGGAGCTATCACCGACGTTTTACATTAGAGCGGAAAACAGGTTTTCGACGTCTGGTTTTTTGCTGTGGTCGCAGGCCGGCAAGACAAATTTCCTGACGATTGTGGCTGAGTTGCCTGGCCCGAACGCGCGGATATCCCCATCCACGTATCCGCTCAAGATAGGCGGGGACCTGCTCCGCTAAATTCCAATCATTTAACTTTAGCGTAAGGATCAGCCCGCGAATCCGATTCCCTTGATGACTTACGATCCGCTCCACTTCAGACAACGTATCATTGGGAGCGATATTCATGTCGGCCGTCAGCCACTGAAACTCCTGAAAATCCCGGACCCGTACATCACCGCTCCGCTTGCGGAGATGTTGAAAATCGGGGTGTGCAAGAATCTTTGGATCTACCGTTGCTGGGTCGATGCCGACTACGCGCAACCCGTGGCTCAACAGCGCTTGACTTGCACCACCTGGAGCACATCCGAGTTCAACGCAACGCTGTCCCGCTTTGAGAGGCCAACAGACCCACTCCAGGGCCTCTGACATTTTGAGGAAGGCTCGAGAGACCATCTCAACCGGCTCCCCCGCGGTCCAGAATCCTCCCGGCCACCTTTGGACCCAACGATCCACGCGGTGTGCGCCGATCCACCACTCTCCGGGGTCGACAAGAATACAATCCAGGACTTGGTCGTTGCGACGTCCGATATTTTGGCTGGTTTCGCCTTCTAAACTTGAACGAATCAATTGGCCCGGAGGGACCTTTTGCAGGAGTGCCTGTTCGGCGGCCCTTGAGTAATCGTTGAGTCCCGGATGGAAGTTCCGTTGACCTGCAGGAGCGCGATCGCGGGGCCAAACATGGAGTTGGTTGAACGTAACGCCCGATAAATGCTCCCATACGCGGGCTGCTCCCGAGATCTCCGTTTCTGCAGCGATCTTCCCGAGACATAGTCCATAACTGCGGGCAAACGGGTTATGCAATGAATACGGCTCATCAAGCGAGTATGGCCGGGGGAGTTTGAAGGTCAGAAATCCAGGTCGTGAAAAAGAAAATCGCAGACCCTCTTCGGAAAGATTCTGTTTGAGAATCGATTCGCTACCAACCTGACAGGTCACAAAAAGGAATTGAGTTTCCACCACAAATTCTCAAGAGCATACGGGACAGCATCTGGGACCAGCGGTCCAGAGGACTCTTTCTAACGACATTTCGCAGAGGGCAAAAGAGGATGCTTCTATCTGGGTAAACGATGGCGCGCTTAATGATACCTTTCAGGCCTGTTATGATGATTGATGCCAATTTTCGGCTGGGAAATGTGTTGACACTGCCATGCCAGAATGCCGATATTAAAGAGATAAGCAAAGATTCTTGAGCGTCAGGTGGGAGAACGCGATGCATTGCAGTAAACGAATATTTCTGCGGCACATAGTGTCAGCCATAACGTTGTATGCCGCTTTGAGCGGTGCCCATGAGCAAGGATTTGCACAACTGGGGGAGGAGGGCCAGGGGCAATCTGGAAAGATGGCCGTCAGTGCAGCCGACTGGGCGAAAAAGTATCCGGAAGTATTTAATGGGATCGAAAAATTTAACGCACGCGATGTGGCTGCAGCGCTAAAAGATTTTGAAGAAGCTACACAGAAATATCCCGAACTTCCACCGGCAGAACTCCTGCTCGCCGATTTGTACATTGAAAAAAATCAGGTTGAGATGGCGATCAATGCACTCGATACGGCGGCCCGAAAATATCCGGAAGATCCAGAATCATTTCTGCTCTTAGGCAATTTGGCATTTCAGGAAAATCGTAATACTGATGCTTCGCTCGCTTTTGATAAAGCCCGCGAGTTGCTTGAGTCTTATGATGGTGATTCGATGCGGCTCAAGCGTTTGCAGCTTCGACTTTATGCAGGGCTCGCGACCATAGCCACGCGATTCGATGATTGGCCGACAGCGGCTGCATACCTTAGAGAATGGGTCAACCTGGATCCACAGAATAGTGGCGCTCGTGTGCGATTTGCCCGATCACTATTCCGCACCAATAAAGGACGGGAAGCTTTCGGCCAACTGGAATATGCGAAGCAATTGGATAACTCCATTCTATCACCATCCATGCTGATGGCGCAATTTTGGATGGAAGCCGGAGATATGCAGACAGGTCGTATGTGGCTTGATAGAGCATCGCGGAGACAATCGGAGGATCTGGACACCCAGTTAATGCTGGCGCGGTTTCATTGGAACTTGAGTCAATTTGCCGCGGCAAAAAAAAGTGCAGAGCAGGCACTGAAATTATCAAAGAATGACCCGCAGGCTAATCTGCTTGCCGGTCGGCTTTATCACTACGATCATGACTTTGATAAAGCGATTCAATATTTTAAAAACGTAGATCTTGATGATCCCAGTGGCGGCGTCTCTGAGGATTTGAAGCGGAGTACCCGGCAGCATCTGATGTATGCCTTGGCCGCGGATGGCTCGCCGGAGGGCATCGAGGAAGCAATCACGATGGCCGATACAGGCACCGATTTACCTTCTTTGGTCGCGCAGTGTTACGCCTACAAGCGTGCAGGAAAAAATGAAAAAGCGCTCGCTACATTGCAGGCGGCACAGCACTCGACGCAAGATCCCAATACGAATTATATCTTTGCCTACGTCCTGGCGGACGAAGTGAGTGCCGACAAAGTGATGCCGCTACTTGAGACATCGCTTGCGACCGACGGTTTGTTTGTTTTTCGCCGAGATGCCGAGCAGTTGAAGTCCAGACTTGCCGGTGAGACGGCGAAGAAAAAAGAATAGACCACTCAAGGCGAAAACAAATAAGTTGCACGTGCCGCAGGCAGCGTGTCATCCTCGAGGCGATCTATCAAGTCTGATTCTTCTGTGCCAGTGGTGGGCACCACCAACCTCGGCTCACCAATAATAAGAGGAGGGAGATGCCCAAAAAGAGCAGTCCCGAGAGACGGGAATGGGCCAGGCTAACTGCTAGTTGCGGGTTACTCCAACTACCGGCAATCTCTACCAGGATTGCAAGCCGGATCGCATTTAGTACGTAGAGCAGCAGCAAGCCGCAAAGCACACCCACCCGCCTGGGTGCGAACCGCACTCTCGGCTGTTAGCAAAAATAACGCACGTTTGCGAGAAAAATAAAGTTTCCAAGCGACTCCATTTCTGCACAAAAACGGGTGATGATCAATTGCGATCCTTGACCTTGGATTGCCAGCACGGGATTGTGTTGACTTGCCATGCCCGTTTCCGGAATCCGACCGCATGCCTCAAGCATTTCAGCCGAAAGTGCGATCGTCACCGGATGTACTTGGTTCCACGATCTTTGAATATCGGGCATTAAAATTACAAAATTGATTGCAATGATCAATGCGCCAGCTGACTTATGCCACGATCGCTGCGACCAGAGTACAAGCGATTTTGCAGGTAAAGATATCAGGATCGCTGAAATGCCAACCAGTAGTACGAGAATCAGCCAGGCCGCGGAATGATACCAGAAAATTTCGCCGTTTTTAAAACGACTTGCTAGCATCAGGGTGAAATAGAATAGCGCATAGTAAAAAATTAGGTTTGCCGCAAACCAACCAAGACCGGTTTTAATTTTTTGCGGACGTAATGATCCCATCAAATCGGGAATGCTCAGCACGATAAAGAGAACGGTCCCTAGGAAAAACACATTAAATAGTTTCGGATTGGCAAGCAGTGCCATCCAGCCGGTAGAAAATTCAACGAGCGGCGTTAAGATGCCGACTTCGATTGCCAGCAACATCAACGGGCCGATAATTTTCAACAACCGCCACCCGGTGACGATCTGATGACGGCCGTGATTTTCTAAATTGCTCGACAAATTTTCGACCGCGAGTTAGACCCAAGGGCCCTACGTGTTTGGCGAGGACGGAGGCGGTTCCGGAAGATCAATGTCGAACACTCGAATCTGGGACCAGTTTTCTCGATTCTGCTCGATGAACTTCTGGTGGTTCGGCAGTTCCTGGTAGCGATCATGTGCTTCCCGATCCGTAAACACAATCTGCAGTCCAACGTCAAACTGGGTGTCGTTCACCGGCCGGATTAAGTCTCCGGTTCGAGAGCCCATGCCGAAAAATACGATACCATCTAGCGGGGCAAGCAATGTCTTTCCGGAGGCAATCAGTGCCTCGACCGCGTCTGGTGAGGCAACATGTAGATTGAAAAAAACATAATGTCCTAACATTATTAAAATTTCCTGCAACTTGATCTAAACGGAGGGCGTTGAGGGAAGCGAATCGTCTGTTTTCCGTGGGATCGCATCTGCGTCGTCCGCTGCGGGTGGACCGATCAATTCTGTAATTTCACTCTCATCCAAAATTTCACGCTCGACAAGCGCTTCGGCGATCGCAACTAACTTGTCCCGATTTTCGGTAAGAATCGAGGTCGCTCGATCCGCAGAATGGTGAAGTAAGTTCGCCACCTCTTCATCGATCAACTGGGCGGTGTGTTCGCTGAATTGCCGTTGCTCATGAATTTCTTTGCCCAAAAACGGGTGTTCCTCACTGAGATGATAAGCGACCGGACCGAGGCGTTTGCTCATCCCCCAATGTGCCACCATTTTTCTCGCCAGGTTCGTCGCCTGTGAGAGATCGTTTTCCGCACCGGCACTGTATTGATCATAGATCATTTTTTCGGCTGCTCGTCCACCGAGAATGAAAATCAATCGGGCTGCGAGATCTGTTTCAGATATGTTGAGCCGATCCTCTTCGGGCAACAATTGTGTCACCCCGAGTGCCCGTCCGCGGGGAACGATCGTAACTTTATGCAGTCGATCACAACCCGGCAATAACCATGCGAGAAGAGCATGGCCTGCTTCATGGTAGGCTGTCATTTCTTTTTCTTTTTCCGAGAGCACTTCTTCTCGTTTTGCTCCCATCAGAATTTTGTCACGCGCGTGCTCAAAGTCGGACATCTCAACCTGGTCTTTGTCGTGCCGAGTTGCCCATAGTGCCGCTTCGTTCACCAGATTGCGTATGTCAGCCCCGGTCAACCCAATCGAACCTGCCGCGAGTTTTTCCAAGTCAACATCATCTGCGAGCGGAACATCTCGGACATGGACACCAAAAATTTCAACACGCCCTTTTTGCGTTGGTCGATCGACCGTGACGTGGCGATCAAAGCGGCCCGGTCGTAACAGTGCCGGATCAAGTACATCCGGTCGGTTGGTCGCCGCCATGACGATTACTGACTCATTCGGCTCGAAACCGTCCATTTCACTCAGTATCTGATTCAGGGTCTGTTCGCGCTCATCATGTCCGCCACCGAGGCCTGCGCCACGATGGCGACCGACGGCATCGATTTCATCAATGAATAAGATCGCGGGCGAGGCTTCCTTCGCGGTTTTAAATAGATCGCGTACGCGGCTTGCACCGACTCCCACAAACATCTGAATGAATTCAGAACCGTTGATGGAGAAGAAAGGGACCCCTGCTTCTCCGGCAACCGCCCGTGCGAGCAGCGTTTTACCGGTTCCGGGTGGGCCATTCAGCAGCACCCCTTTCGGAACACGACCTCCCAGTCGCTGAAATTTGTCCGGATTCTCAAGAAATTCGATCACCTCTTGCAGGTCCTGTTTGACTCCTTCCAGGCCTGCCACGTCCTTGAATGTCACCGCCTGTTTATCACTGTCATATTTCTGGGCATTGCTCTTTGTAAAACCCGATAGGAGTCCACCCCCACCCATGAATTGATCGCGAGCTCTGCGGAACATCACCCAGACAACAACAAAGAGCAGAATGGTGACGAACAGATAGACAAACATCAATAAAAACGTGCTGTCTTGCGGCGCCACCGAACGAATAATCACGCCTTGCTTCCGCAATTCTTTGTCCAGATCTTCGCTTGCAAATGGAGTCAGCACAGTTGCAAAAAAATCAGTCTTGTCACCCTTTTCGGCTTTCTTGAATTTTCCGATGACCCGCTGATTTTCGATTTCGACCTCCGCTATATTGCCCGCCTGAAGTTGTGTCCAGAAGTCGTTGTACGGGATTTCCTTGCGTTTCGGCCCCTGCATTGTGAAGAACGTGATGACCGCAAGCGCAGCAACGCATAAAAACACAACCGTTGTTGCGGTGGGCATTGGCCGCGACGGAGGTGGGGTGGGTTGCCGCTGAGGAGGAGGATTTTCCATGAATTCTTTCGGGTGGTGGCGCTGTGCCAAAGACTACTTAAGCTGCCAGTTAAGGGTTTGACTTTGTCGAGTCAGATTTTTCGCTTCCGCTGGTGGGCGATGTCTGTGTGCTATCGCTATCGTTGATTGTCGATTGGTTTAGTTCATCCTGTGCACTATTTGTCGCACTCGGATCTACCGGTTCGCCCTCTTCAAAAAGAAGGTCTAGCTCGAGATTGCCATCCTTGTCCCAGCGACGGGTTCGGCCGTGCCGATTTCCATTCTTGAACTCCACTTCACTCTGGATTTGGCCATCCTCGTACCATTCGGTTGCCACACCGTTCCGTTTACCGGCGACAAACGTCGAGTGATTCTGTTTTTGTGGCTCCGTCTGGCCTTCTGTAAGAGGGAACCACCGTGTTACCTCACCATCGAGACGATCATCTTGAAAGGAGAATAATTCCAAGAGTTGTGACCCATCGTCGCTAAAGTGCTCCGTCTTGCCATGTCTTTTTCCGGCTCGGAAATTCTCGATTCTTCGTTTCGTTCCATCATCGTGGAAGTAGATCCACTCACCGTCTGCCAGGCCGTCGGAATCATAAAACGCCTGCTTCACCAGTTGGCCATTCTCAGCGTACCATTTCCAATCGCCGACCCGGTTATTTTCTTCGTATAGACCTTCTTTCCAGAGCTTGCCATTCGGGTACCACTCTTTAAAAGGACCATGGAAACGATTGGGACCGTTGCGATAAAAATGGATTGTCAGTTCGCGATGTGGGCGGCCATTTTTAAATGATTGTTCAACTTTCTGTGAGCGGATAAATTGCGGCGTATTGTTGATGTTTCCTACTTGGCTTAGGGCCAGGATCGGCTCCGGGTTGATCAACTCTTCGAGCGACTCCGTTTCGGTCTTCGGTGTCTCAGAAGCCACTTCATCGGTCGGTGTCTCCGATTGCTGGGAAGCATCCGGTGTTTCGCTACCACATCCGGAGAGGACTACTGCGCAAAGGCTAAGCATCGCAATAAAAATTCTACTGTTCATCGCACCTTGATTGTTGATTTAGTTGATTCAATAGTTTAAATGCGTTGCTCCGCCCTTGAATCGAGCCATCCAAGGGTGTTGGCCACGCAGACCTGGCTATGCTTACACGTAAAATGGATCCGCCATAATGACATATCTCAGTTTCCCGGTCCATTGGCGGGAAAGACCGAGATATTGTACGGAGCCACCGCTCAGGTGGCCACCAGGTGCATTACCGAGAGATTCGGTCGCCCTCATTTTTCGTGAGGCGGTGGGGATCGGTGTGGATGATGACGGCGGTTAAAAATGGCCGGATCGAAAGGGTCTCGGGGACGAAATGTGGTAGCCGCGTGAGATTCAGCATAGGGATGGCTCGTGTCGAGATCAGGTCTCTTGCTGCCCTCTGCCCAGTTAAACAACGTTTCAGACTCAACGGTATCCGCATTGCGTTCTGGCTCGGCCGTGGTGGAGAGGGCGAGCGGCGACGGCGGCTGACCCCTAATGTCGTGTTTTGAAAAGTGCCGCACCCAAGCTGCAAGTCGCCGTGCGGTCAACGAATCGGGCGCCCACGTTCCCCTTTTGGCATCCCGCTGCGGTGCGGTGAAGTGCGGTGTTTCCGCGAAGTGAAGCAATGGACTTTTGTGTACATTCTCCTGATCAATCCAACGCAATACGGATTGCAAATTACGAAGTGTGACTCGTTGTGAAGGCTGCCGACCGCGCATACTGCGGTGCAGAAGAAATTGATTGTCTCCTCCCAAACCATGGCAACCGCGAGCGCTGCAACTGTTAAGAAGGAGCGGTTGAATCACTCGCGTAAAAGTCTCGACGACTTGAGATGGCATCTGATCAAATAACGCTTCGAGTTCTTCGGCATCAGATTGCGCAGCATTCGGCGTTCCCCCAGTCGAGTCTGTTGTCCCTCTCGCGTTTGCAATTTCCAGTTGTCGACGGATCAAATCAATTCGTGGGTGGTCCGGCCGTTTGAATATGCCTTCCTCAAGTTGCGACTGCGCCTCGCGGAATAAATTTTCATCGACGCACCATTGGGCGAGTTGCAAATGGTCAGACGCTTCCCCAAATCGAATCTGATGTTGTAAGTAGCGATAGGCTTCTTGAAGATCGTGACAAATGTGTTCAACTTGATCCCGCTGCAGCCTGATTTCGCTGTGAGGCTGGGTAATCAAGTAGCGATCGCCGTAGAGTGCAATCTCGCCACGGAGGACCTGCCTGTTCTTGAGTAGAATAACCCGTCCCTGGCTTAAAGTCTCTTCGGCAAAGATTTTCAGCGAGAAGCATGCGATGAAGACAAACATCCAGAATGCGATGAAAGAATGCCGGGAATACAACTGGTTCATCCTGATATGCACGGTGTGTGTCTGAGTGAACAAAAACGATAGCTCGAATTCCAGGGGGCAATTGCCACAGCGTGGCGGCAAAGCGTAGTTCACCGATTATGAAGACGTCAAGATGATAATGTCGCCTGAACGTTGATTGATCTGGCTGCGCGTGGGTCAAAGGGGGGTACCAGCGAAGGCTTGCGGTGCAGTATCTTGCTAGCAATTCATGCGATATCCATCATTGTTACTTGCAAAGCGGCCAGGCTGTCTTGAATTGATGCCAAATGTTTCTTTGGACCGTTTTTAACATACTTATCCGAAGGTGATTTCCTTCGTTTGGTTTGCCTTTCTGGTGGGGATAAAAGTGAACGAAACAAAGACCATTCGATGCTGTACGACCAACGGAAGCGGGCTGTCAGAGCTTCGATTGGAGGAACGTCCTGCCTCGATCTCGCTGGATTCGGATCAGGTGCGTGTCGGCGTTCATGCAGTGTCGCTTAATTATCGTGATCTGCTGGTTGCCCGAGGAGCGTATGGAGGTCCGCAAAACCCTCCCATTATTGCGGCTTCCGATATGGCAGGGGTCGTACTCGAAGTCGGCAATCAGGTGGAGTCGGTGAGGGTAGGGCAGCGTGTGATCAATGCTCCCGTGCCTGCTTGGCTTGATGGCAGGCTTCAACGAACCTGGTCGCGCTCCTTTGTAGGGGGGCAGGGAACCGATGGTGTTCTGGCGGAAGAGGTGATTTATCCCGCCTCTGGTTTGGTACCCGCTCCTCTTAATACATCGCATGAGGAGGCCGCTACGCTGGTGGTCGCCGGATTGACTGCGTGGGCTGCTCTGGTCACACACGGGGCGGCCAAGCCTGGGCAGTGGGCGTTGATCCACGGGACGGGTGGAGTAGCAATATTCGCGGCACAGCTGGCAGCTATGCTCGGGGTACACGTGATTCAAACCACGTCGAATCCGGAAAAAGCTCGCAGACTTAAGGAAACATTTGGCGTTGCGGAGACACTCGATTATCGCGACGAAAGCTGGCCTGATCAGGTCCGCGAAATCACATCCGGTCACGGCGTTGATGTCGTTGTGGAATTGGCCGGTGGCAGTTCGCTTGGAAGATCTATCGAGGCGTGTAATTACGGGGCAAAGGTGGGCGTGATTGGCGTTCTGGACGGCCTCGAAAGTTCATTGAATGTGTTTGCACTCATCATGCGTCAAGTTTCTTTGCGCGGGATCTATATGGAATCGGTCGCAGAATTGGATCGTTTTGCACGTGCGGTGGAAGCCGGAAAATTGACACCGGTCATCGATCGAGTTTTCGAATTCAATGACGTTCAGGCCGCCTACGCACATCTTGAAAGTCAACAACACTTTGGGAAAGTTGTGATTCGGGTTTGCGACGCTTGAGGCCGCTGAGCGCCTAGAATTGCTCCCGCTAGAACCCAGAGTACCGCCAGAAAGGTTGTCGTTGACAGTCAGCACCCCGTCTCTGAGAATGGATCGATCATTCCGCAGTCGAAGGATATGAGCAATTAAATGGCAAATCGTTCTCAATCAGAGAAAGTCTCTCCTCCAGGCAGACGTTTTGAGGGGAAAACTGTAGCGATCACGGGTCCCAGTTTGCACGGGATTGGTGGTTCCATTGCCATCCGGATGGCCGAAGAGGGCGCGGCGTTAGTATTGCTCGGCCTAGAGGAACCCACCGCGCTCATTGAACAACTGCAGCCACTTGAGTGCAAAGTTAATTATTTTAATTGCGATGTGGCCGATACTGCGTCCGCAGGTGCAGTCCGCGACGCAATGGATGACTCAAGCATTGAGATTGATGTCCTGGTGAACAATGCTGGAGTGGACTGGTCCAGCCCGTTTCACTTGATGGACGAAAAGCAATGGCGCGAAATTATAGAGGTCAATTTTGCTGGCGTTTTACGGATGAGTCAGGCACTGTTACCGAAGCTAGAGAATCGGAAGGGTGTTATCGTCAATATTTCCTCGGCAACAGGATGCGCCGGAGCTGTGGGACTGGCAGCGTACGGCGCGAGCAAGGCGGCCGTTAACAGTCTAACCCAGTCCTTGGCCGCGGAGTATGCAAAAAAGAAAGTGCGAGTTGTCGGGGTTGCCCCGGCATTGGTTCGCACACCGATGGTTGCCCCCTATGTTGAGAATGTGACGGCGGAAGACTGGGATACAATCCAACGGTGCCACCCACTTGGAATTGGCTTGCCCGAGGATGTGGCCTCCGCCGTAGCGTTTCTGGCATCTGCCGAAGCACGGTGGATATCAGGCGTTACATTGCCGATGGGTTGGATTGCACATTGGCCTATGCCCGCGATGGAACATAAAACGCCGAACAAGACTAGCGACTGACGCCCACGAAGAAGTGGAAGTTGCGAATTCGGTCGGTCGGAGCACGTTGCACCGGCACAGCAAATCCGAGAGCAAGTGGAACCGGGCCAAGCGCTGGGACATTGAGTCGCAACTCGAAGCCGGGTGAGACCCTCACGTTCGACCAATCGATCGACATATTCCGCTCCACAGTTCCCGCGTCAACGAAAAATGCCCCGAACACATTATCGCTGGCCGTCAGTGGGAATAGATATTCGACACTAGTGAGAGCCTGGAGATGTCCACCCACAATCACATCGCCCACTTTGGGAGATGCTCCACGGAAGAAGAAACCGCGGATGGTTGCAAAACCACCAGCGTAGAAGTTGTCGTAGATTGGCGTATCGCTTCCGGTCACGCCGAACGTACCGGCCAGCCCGAGTGTGTGTCGGCCTGATCCATCCGGTCGCTGTCGCACCACGAAGTATTGACGCCCGTCGAGCACAAAGGTGGGGTACTGCCACGTGCCGATCGCCTGATCAAATGCCAATTCGATCAGGTGTCCCTCGGAGGGCAGGTAGGCATTGTCGCGGGTGTCATGCATTACATCCCAACGAAACGCAATCAATTGATTTTCTCCCACGACTTCTTCCAACACGGGTGGTGTAGGGACCGTCGGGTCAAGGATATTGATTTCCTCGTAGCGAGCCGAAAATGTGGTCGAAAGATCTGGCTGCTCCGGAAAAATGTAACCCAAGCTTCCGCGTGCACCCCAGCGACGTTCATCCCAGTTAATATACTGACGCTCATAGTAGAACGCACTCAGTCCGAAGCTCACCGAACTATTGAACAGATAAGGTTCGGCGAAACTCATCGAGTATCGCTGTAACTCCGTACCAGGCAGTGCTTCGAGCCGAAACTGCTGACCGGCTCCGCGGAATGCTTGTCCATTCCGCCAGTCGTCCAATCCGGTTGGCCAGCGGAAAAGATCAAAGTTCTGTTCATCGATAACGACATTACCGAGTAAGCCTGAATCTGAGTTGACACCGACGCCAAACATGATTCGCCCAGTCTGTGCTTCTTCGAGCATCACGTCTAAGTCGATCGGCGTCGGGTATGGGGTCGCAACGAGCGGTGAACTCGGGAGGAAGGGGGTCGAATTTTTTGCCCCTGTATATTGTGCGAGTTTCACGGGCGGAACATTCGCCGTTGCGCCCGAGGCATTGGCTGGTTGGTCCAATCCGGCACCTGCAGGATAGGTTGTTACCGGTGTCTGGCTCGCCTGCGGTGTAAAGGGTGCATTGGTCCCTTGGGCAGTGCGATAGACGGGAACCTGACCCTCGGCGTTGTTTCGGTTATTCCCGGCAGAGACCGCCGCTGTTTGTCCAGTTGTCGATTGGGGAGCCGATTGATTGTTTCGGTACCAGGGAGTTTCATTGGCGGTTCTGCCCGCACCGACGGCGGTTGCAGGTCTTGTGCCATAGCGTGGGTTGGGTGGACTCGCAGGCACAGTTTGTGCTGTGGGAAGTCGATAAGGTTGTGCTACTGGCGTTCGATAGGGTTGTGTCGCTGGCGGTCGGTAAGGTTGTGTCGCTGGTGCCTGGTAGGGTTGCGTCGCGGCTTGTCGATAACCGTTTGGATTTTGATTCGATTGATCACTTGCCCGAACGGCCCCCGAACTTGGAATATCTGAAATCCGCGAGCCACCGTACGTTGGCTGCTGTCCTCGAATGACAACCGATTCGTTCAGCACCTTTGGCATTTGGTCAGTGGCAGGTTTGCCCGCAGCCACCGGTATCGGCTCTGCCAATCGCTGTGCGGTAATTCGACAACATCCGCTTGCGGTCAACAGTGCGACCCACAGCAAACTATAGCAATAGAAATCACGTCGGATCATTCCGTGGTCCTCCCGCTGCTGGAAGGGATACCACGATCGGGACTCTGTCCGCGAAAACTTTGCTCTCCAGTGAAGTCACCCAGTGGGTCATCTTCTTCAGGGGTCCGGAACACAATTCTTGGTTTAACGCCTTTTTGGGCGTCATTCAGAAAGAGACCGCTCGCGAGCAATCTTCTCTCGCTATCACGAATTTTACGAATATCAACAATATCTCCTGGGCGAAGATCAACTCGATTCAGCGCAACGGTCCGCTGGGTGTGAGGATTATCGCCCTCGATTTTTACGTTTATTCGACCCACTCGATAGCGATTTCCTTCAGCAATGTCGTAGACAAGATCGATTTCAGGAGACTTCTCTAGCGTACGGGGAGAAGGTTTGATGTCAGCCAAAATAAAGCCGAGTGCGCCGTAAGCATCAATCAAGGCGGCGACGTCGGTCTGCATGCTGGATAGGTCGAAATAGTCTCCGGCCTTCAGATTTAAAAGAGGCTTCAGCTGTTCATCGCCGAACAGTTCGTTGCCCTCAAACTGCACATCTCGAATTTTGAATCGAGGTCCCTCATCAATCACAAATGTCAGATTCAGCCATCGGTCATCTTCCGTAAATTCCATCGAGCGACCAATGCGGGCTACCATGTATCCAAGACTACGATAGTAAGACGTCAGCCTGTTTACATCTTCATCAATTTTTCTCCGATCTACATAACCCCCAGCCAGGGGCGTCGCATATTTAATTCTGCTCGGAGTGGATTCAATTTGGGTTTTGAGTCGGGCTCCGGAGACGATCGAGTTTCCGACGAACTTCACGGACCAGATTCGCTGTTGTGGACCTTCGTCGATAAGAAAGATCGCTCCCCGATCCTTGCGACTGGTACCTTCCTTGATTTCAATTTGTACTTTGTTAAATCCCTTTTCGTTATAGAAAGAGAGAACTTTTTGCCGGGCGTCCTCGACCGCCATTATGTTCAGAGGATCTCCAACTTTTAATTCAGATTTTTTCGTTAATGCGCGGGCGGAAATTTCGTCATTGCCGATGAAGTAAATGTATTCGAGTTTCGGGAATTCAAACACTTCAAAGATGACAACAACCGAATTCGGTTCGGGTGACGGTCGTGTTTTGACTTTGACATCGAAAAGCCCCTTGAGCTTCGTCAGGTTACGCACGTCGCGCTGTAGTTTGATTTTGTCTAATGGGTCGCCCGTCCGAGAATCGATTTTTTCGCGGATTTTCTTTTTACTGACCGACCGGTTACCTGTGATCTGAATAGTTGCAATCGTTATCTCCCCTTCCTCGGGAGAACGCGCGAGTGGGTTGTCGAGCGAGAGTTCAGTCGCCGCAATGGATTCTCGCGCATCGGTTTCGGTATCGCCTTGCGCAGCGTGAGCGAAAGGTAGTGGATAAAATCCACCAATCCATGCGCAGGCCAAGAGCCAGCGACCGATAGAACCTCGCAACATAAATTAATTCCCTGATGTCAATACAAGGAAAGACGCTGTTAAACCAACAGGGACCCGCTATCCACTGTCAAATTGAAATGGTTTAACCCGTCAAGGGTGCGTAGAAATACAGAAACCTTCAGGTGGTCACAAGCCGAGTTCCCGAAATACCCTCCCGAGGGGAAGGTAGAGAAGTAGACGGGGAAGAAGTTGTGGTAAATGGGGCACCGATCAAGCGAACGCATGCAAGTGCTTCAAGGCTGGTGCTGCTATCAAACGGTCACGTGCGCCGAGGAATCGCGCTTAAAATTCGGTTTCAGTACCGTAGGATTCAAACTCACTGTATTCGTGACGTTCCGCGTTTTTGAAACGTGTAAACTGCTGAAACCAGTGTAATTTGACCTCGCCCGTGGGACCGTTTCGCTGTTTCGAAATGATGATATCCGCTTCGCCCAGACAGTTACGCGGATGACTACCGTCACGCATCTGCTCGCGTTCCTGCGCCGTGAGATAGTATTCCTCGCGATGCACCATCATTACCACGTCGGCATCCTGCTCAATCGCACCCGATTCACGTAGATGGCTCAGTTTCGGTCGATTGTCCTTCGTCATCTCGGCCTGGCGATTGAGCTGCGCAAGACAGATGATCGGTACCTTGAGCTCGCGAGCGAGGATTTTCAATCGCCGCGCCATTTTGGCAACCTGTTCTTGCCGAGGATCGGAAGAATTGTCGGGTTGGATCAATTGCAGGTAATCGACCACAATAAGGCCCAAGCTACCCTGTCGCCGCTTGAGGCGACGAGCCGTAGCACCGATTTCAGTCACCGTTCGCGTTGGCGTATCATCAACGAATAAGGGACTTTTTCCGAGTGTAGCCGAGACATCAATTAACTTCTTGTGATCATCTGCGGAAAGGAAACCGCTGCGGAAAGTCTCGCCTGAGATTTCGCCCAGCGAACACATCATCCGTTGGACCAGTTCCAGTCGGGACATTTCCAGACTAACAAACAGGGTCGGCTGACTTTCCTCAATCGCAGAGTACTCGGCAATATTTGCCGCAAGCGCTGTTTTCCCCATACTCGGCCGTGCTGCGATGATCACCAACTCAGACGGGTGTAGGCCCCCCGTCAGCTTATCAAGATCAGTGAAACCCGTTGGAAGCCCCGATGCTCCTCCCTTGGCTCGAGCATCAATTTGCTCAAAGGCTTCCATTAAGACATCGTGGATTTCAGCCACCTCACCCGAAGGGGCCCGCTGATCACGGATGCGGAAGATTCGTTCTTCGGCCTGGTTGAGCATCTCTCGACTCGGTTGAGTTTGCTCATACGCATCACGAACAATCTCCGTGCCAGTGTGAATTAGCCCGCGGAGCATCGCTTTATCTCGCACCAAATTCGCATAGTAAACCACATTCGCAGCCGTCGGTACCGATTGGGTGATTTCGGCGAGAAATGCAGCCCCACCGATATTTTCATAATCCCCCTCACGTTTAAGCCGCTCGACCAGAAGGGTCATATCGATCCGCTCACCATCCTCGTACATCTGTTTGATATGCGTGTAGAGCGTACGGTGTGCGCCGTCGTAAAAATCATCCGGATGAAGAATCAATGAAACATCATCACAGACTTCCGGAAGCACAAGAATGCTGCCAAGCGTGTTGCGCTCTGCTTCCAGGCTGGTTGGAAGTTGACGATCAAAAAGATGTGGCTGGCTTGCGGCAAATTTACCACCGGTTTTTTTCGGTCCGTCGATGGTTGACATCTATTTATGACCTCCGACCAATCTGCAGGGCCGCCGATCGGCGATGCCCACCTAAGAACCACGACAAACTGTTCGAGCAGAGGGCACAACCTTACGTGACCGTGATGCTCTCCCAGGACTTTGGCACACCGCAGTGAAGCTCATAGTGGGCCCCACTTGCACGGTCCCGATCCCGCCACATTTGTACACCACCGCCCTCATTTGGGCGAGGCCCGCGGCAAAACGTTTTGAATTACGCCGTCGAGGTTTCTTCTTCCACGGTCGGGACAATCCATACTTTCACCGCACTTTCCACGTCATGGCCCAGGTGGATTTTAACGGTGTAAAGTCCTAATTCTTTGAGCGGCCCCTCTAGTCGGACCTGATCCTCGGTGACCGTGAATTCGATCCGTTTCAAGGCGGAGATGATCTCGGTAGCGCCCACGCTGCCGTAAAGGTGCCCTTCGTCGTTGGCATTCGCCTCGATCGTGAGACTTTGTTCCGACAGATTTGCCGCCAACGTGCGCAGTCCAGCCAGACGTTGCTCCTCGATCGATTGCAAACGCGCCCGGTGTTTTTCCACCATCCGTTTGTGGTGTTCGGTCGCGAGCGTTGCCAGTCCTTGCGGTAGCAGATAGTTCTTCGCAAATCCCGGTTTCACTTCGACGACATCGCCCTGCGATCCAAGCCCGTCGATGGACTGAATCAACAGAAGTTCAATGCCTCCTCTGGGACCGTGAGGCAATCGTTGCTGTCGGGCCAAATTGACTTTCCGCACTCTTTTTTTTTCTCGAACTCTGGCCATGATTTACTACAAGATAAGGGGTTTAAATTGGGTGATGTTATGTGTTGCTCGATTTAGATTTGCTAACACCCACTAAAAGGGGATGTCATCGGGTGGCGGTTCTGAGTGAATGTCTGGCGCATTATCTGTCACCGATGCTGTCGCCGGTGTCGATGATGATGATGGCCCGCCTCCACTGGTGGGTGTGCCACCCGTGCGTCCGCCAAGCATTTGCATTTTTTCTCCGACCACACGCAGTTTCGAGTGCTTGTGTCCGTCCTTCTCCCACCGATCAAGCTTTAGCCGACCCTCTATCAGCACGGATGAACCCTTACTGAGATACTCGCTGGCCACTTCGGCCGTACGTGCCCACAGCGTGATATCGATGAATTGGGTTTCGTCGACCCACTCTCCCGATTGATTTTTTCGGCGGTCATTGACCGCTAGTCCGATCTCGGTGACCGCAGTCCCGCTGGAGATATAACGGAGTTCAGGATCCCGCGTTAGATTGCCGACCAAAACGACGCGATTGTAACTTGCCATTGCCTTCTCCTTCGACACGCAGTAGTGAACAAATGTACCCTATCTAGGATACCCCGTCATAGCCCTCAGGGCAAGCGGTCGATTATTCGGTCTCCACGGTTGTTGCGACCGATGCATCTTCTAACTCCGTGTTCGCCTTGGGCGGGCGATTCGGTTGCTCGCCCGTGGCGGCCCCACTTTGCCGCACGGTCTGTTGGGCATGGCTGATCAGGGCGTCAGAAATTCGAGGGTCAATTCGGATTACCAGGTGCCGGAGAAAATTATCATCGCGGTTGGCCTGCTGGTTAAGGTCCGCAATCTTTTCACCATCCATCCGGAAATAGGTCAACCAATAGGTTCCTTTGCGTTGCCCATCAATCGGATAGGCCAGGCGTCGCTCTTCCCAAAGGCGACTTACCAGCACCGTGCCATCTTGTTTCTCAATCAATGACTGGATGGAGCCAGCGACTCCCTCCGGATCCCGACCATAGCGGTTGGAATTCAGGATGAACAACCCTTCGTAAATGTATTCAGCCAAAACAATAATCCTCGCGTTGTTGTGATTTAATCCCGTTGACTTGTACTTGGTTCTCAGCCCCACCTGTTGCTGGAGATGCTTATGGAGAAAGGTCTCCATTGAATTGATTCATGCATTTATCAATTCCCTTCCCGGCCCACATCGCGATAGCATCGCACCCTGATGTGACCAGCACCTCAACCTCGTTACGTTCCTGTTTGGCAAACTTCCCTAGCACAAATCCTGCAGGATCCCAATTTTCGGGTACCGGTCCGATCCCCATTCGCAATCGCGGAAAACGGTCGCTGCCCAATCTCTTTGCAATGTCTGCAAGCCCCTTTTGTCCACCCGAACTTCCTCCCGGGCGAATCCTTAGCTTTCCAAGCGGCAAGCTAAAATCGTCGCACACGGCAAGTAAAGCGTCCTCCGGCAACTTATAAAAGTCACGAGCCGCAAGCACACTTCGGCCACTTTCATTCATGAATGTGTGAGGTGCCAGTAACAGCACCTGCTCGCCTGAGATTTCTGCTTCGACCAGTTCGCCGTGAAATTTCTCCTTGGTTACAGTTTTGCCGTATCGTTGCTTCAATTCGGCCAGAACCATCCAGCCGATATTGTGTCTTGTTTCTGTATATTTGCGTCCCGGATTTCCCAGGCCCACCACAAGTTTCATCAAACAGCCTTAAGCGGCACAATCATGTTGCCCTGGCAGCAGGTCAAGATTAGGACCCATCTTCCGCCTCTTCGTCTGCGGCTTTTCTTCCAATCACCTCGGGTTCCGCACCATCACTAATGATCGGTTCCGCGTCTTCGTCCATTTCCGGCAACGGTTCATTGCACTGAACGAAAATCGTGTCGGCGGCGCAGGTTAAATTCACGCCGTCAGCCAATTCAATTTCTCCTGCCGTAATCGACCCGCCCAACTCCAAATGGTTGATATTGATTTCGAGTTTCTCAGGAATCGCCACCGCCGCACATTCCACAACCGTGTCGTGG
>JAYZMM010000094.1:0-8383 GCA_036153155.1 Planctomycetota bacterium | reverse complement strand
TCCTTGCCGATCACATAGAGCACCAGCGCGGTAATCAAAGTGGTTAAGTTGGCGTCTACGATCGTGCGGGTTGCCCTACTAAAGCCATTACGAATCGCCATCCGAAGTGCCGCACCGCCCAACAACTCTTCGCGAATCCGCTCGAAAATCAGCACGTTCGCATCGACCGCCATACCGACGGTCAGCACTAAACCGGCAAGCCCTGGCAGCGTAAAGGTTGCTCCAATAGCCAACATGACACCGAGCACAAGCACCAGATTGAGAATCAATGCAAAACAGGCGACCAGGCCGCTGAATCGATAGTACAGGGGCATAAAAAGTGCAATGGCGATCAGTGAAATGCCAATGGCCCGCTTACCAGACTCGATCGTGGCCAGTCCAAGCGTCGGTTCAACCCGCTGCTCGCTGATCGGTATCTTATTCAGTGCCGCCGGCAAACTTCCCGCATTGAGCACACCCACCAGCCAGTCGACATCGTCCTGCGTAAAATCCCCAGTGATTTGCCCGCTGTCGCGGATCACACTGTTGAGACTCGGGGCGGAAAGTAATTCATCGTCCAGCACGATGCCCAACCTCCGCTTGCGACCACTCGACCGAACGTTCGCTCCGGTCAATTGCCCGAATTTTTTTGCGCCAGTCACGTTGAAATTAAAATTGACCGCCACCCGACCATCACTGACACCCGCATTTGCGCCACTCAAATAACCACCAGTCACATTCTGATCATCGATCTTGACCAGCACATCCACCCCCCCGTCATCGCGAGGCCGCTGCACAGTGAATGGGTCAACCATAATCCGCGGTGTCGGTGGCTGACCGGCAACGCTCGACTCCTGCATACCGACTTCCATCCACTCGGCCAACTCGCGTCCGAGAATAATGAGTTGCTGAATCTGCTTGCCGTCGGGGCCGAGTCGGGTGATCAGATCCGGATCACTACGTACCGCAGCCGCCTTGTCCGGTTCAACGGTGACCCAGCGAGCCCGTTCCATGCCGCCCATCGTGACAATTTCGCCCGCTGAATTTCGCGCGATTGCGACGACCTGATCATGCATTGGCTCGCTCTTCCGTGCTGGCTGATCCTCATCCTTGATCACACGAACGTTGGCCTCACTATCGCCCTCAGACCGCCGCACCAGCGAGGCATCCATCTCCTGATCAGCTAAAATCCGGAATTCCAAGTTACCGGCCGTGACCAATTTCCGCTTAAGCAGATCCACTTCGGCTTGCGAAACCCGCGGGATTTTGATTTCAATTCGCTCGGGGCCCGACTCACGAATACTAACCTGCCGGACACCTGCCGGATCGAGTCGCTGACGAATCGAGTCGACCATTTTGGCCATCAATCCTAGACCACCACCGGCACCGACCACTTCATCTTTCTTCTGTTGATCGACCTCATATTCCAGAATCGTTCCACCACCGAGATCAATTCCAAGATTCGGCTCACGCGACATGAGCACAATCGAAGCAGTTAACGCAGAAAAAATAATCAAAGCGATCTTCCAGCCGTACTCCCGCATCCGCACCATGCTGGCGATGCCTCGGCCGAGACCGATCGGAATGGCAAAGATCAAAAACAGGATAAGAACGATGCCATACCACTGTTCGTACCACATTTTTTCGCGGACCACCTCAATTTGAACCTGACCCAGCAGTAGTACGTCGCGAATGCTATCTAAAAACATACCTGAAACGCCCTTCTCTATTTTTGTCCGCCTTGAACAGCGGCTGAATCTTCTTCACCGCCGGCAATCGATGAAATATTGACTCGGATTTTTGTGCCTGTCGATTCATCCACCGTGAGAGTCACTTCCTGCTGATCACGGTTCACCGAAGAAACCACACCTTTGATCCCACCGGCCGTCACGACCCGATCATTTTTCTTGAGGTTCTCCAGCATCTGCTTGTGACGATTTTGCTTTTGTCGCTCCGGACGGATCAACATGAAATAAAACATGAATCCAATCGCCAGAACCGGAAGAGCCAACCGTATCAGACCTCCCCCCGCCTCGGGATCCGGTGCCTCCTGAGCAAATACGAGCGATGCAAAGCCTTCGATCAGCGACATACTTTTCTTTTCTTTCCCGGGTGAGATGACCGTGGCAACGGATCCGACCTCTCGCAGACCCATTCAATCGCGTTGATCGGCCGTTGAAACCATTATCCTCGTAACGCGTTCGGAGGGCACATCATAAATCCCCTCTCAACCGGCAGCAAGAGCAGCCTTTAAGAGATGCTCAAAGGACGAGTGGGGATCAACCATCAGACCGTGCTTTATGCGTTTTGCTCCTCCGCAGCGGTCTGCCAACCTCGGACGCAGGAAGTGCAATAATCCTGATAGCGGTCGTCACGAATCGCCTCACGCGCACCTCGCATCAACCGCTGATAGTAGGTCAGGTTGTGGATACTCAGCAGGATCGGTCCGAGCATTTCGCCGCTGGCGAAGAGATGCCGCAGGTATCCCAGGCTGTGCTGACACGCGATGCATGGGCAGCCCTCTTCAAGCGGTGCTATTTTTTCGCGGTGGCATTCGTTTTTGACGCGAATCACTCCACGGGCGGTAAACGCCGCACCATGCCGACCACTCCGCGTCGGCAAGACACAATCAAACATGTCCACACCTTGACCAATTGCCTTCAAGATGTCTTCCGGACGACCTACCCCCATCAGATAGCGAGGCCGGTCCTCAGGAAGGTGCGGAACGGTACGCCCGAGGGTGCGGACCATTTCCTCCTGGGTCTCTCCTACGCTCAAGCCACCAATGGCGTATCCGGGAAAATCGAGCGCGACCAGGCCTTTTGCACTTTGTTCACGCAACCCGCCGTCCAACCCTCCCTGGACGATTCCAAAAAGCGCCTGATCGTCCCGCTTAGCCGCCTCTCGGCACCGCTCTGCCCATCGCAGTGAACGTTCCATTGCCACCCTGACTTCACTTGCCTGGCTCGGCAGCGGCACCACGTGATCCAAGACCATCGCGATGTCGCTGCCTAAATCCTCCTGGATCGCAATGGCCCGTTCCGGAGTTAATTCGATTTTCCGCCCGTCGATATGTGATTGAAACACCGCACCTTGTTCGGTAATCCGCGTGCGATGCGCGAGACTGAAAATCTGATAGCCTCCGCTGTCGGTAAGGATCGGACCGGACCAGCCCATGAATCGATGCAACCCGCCGAGGTTACGGACCGTCTCAGCACCCGGCCGTAGGGCCAGATGATAGGTATTTCCCAACACGACTTCGGCACCTGACGCCCGCACCCGATCCACCGTGACCCCTTTCACCGTGCCGAGGGTGCCCACGGGCATAAAAGTGGGAAGCGCTACCGTCCCATGGGGCGTGGTGAACTCACTGCATCGGGCCAAAGAATCTGTGCTGCGATGCTGGACGTGAAACGAAAACGCTCGAGCAGGCATAGGCTATCGGCTGTTGTGCGATCCGGAAAAAGAGCGATCAATCGCCACGCAATCGCAACCCCATGGGGCCCAACTTTTCGCGAACCTCACGCAGACTGGTCACGCCAAAATTTTTGCACTCCAGAAGCTCGTCACCCGTGCGACGCAACAACTCACCGATCGTGTTGATGCCCAGTCGGACCATGCACTTCCGCGATCGCACCGAAAGGCTTAGATCGTGAATGGGACGATCATGCATCGCCCGCTCGTCATCTGAGAGCGATTCCGGTTCATAAGGAACGTCTTGCTGTGGTTTTTCGTGTGCCAGGGCGCCCAACTCTAACCCTTTGGCCGCTAGGACTTCGCGAATTTCCACAAGACTCGTCTCACCAAAATTCTTACTCGCTAGAAGTTCGTGCTCGGTGGTTCGTGCCAGATCGCCAAGCGAGTCAATTCCCATCCGCTGCAGACAGTTGCGACTTCTTACCGACAGTTCGAAATCAGAAACCGGAATACCCAGAATCTGACTCATTCGGTCACGGTCGCCGTGATCATCGTCGTCGAACATCACATCGCCAGATGCGCGAGCATCCTTCATGTAGAGCCGCGCCTGTTCGTGGTCTGGGTAAATTTCAAGGATCCGTTGATAGCAGCGGATCGCTCGATCAAACTTTCCCATATCCTCGTAAAGCACACCCAAATTGAGCAGGGTGCCAACGTGCGAGGGAAATCGCAAGGCAGCACGTTCGTAGAGCGCGACTGCATCCTCATCATTCCCGTTACGGTCAGTCTCTTTCGCAAGTCCAAATAGTGCGCCTGGATGTTCAGGATCTGATTCCACCGCTCTCTCATAATAGGCCACAACTTCTTGAGGACTTCCACCAATCGCTGCCACGCACGCACCGCGCTGATAGAGATAATCAGCCGTCTGCTCGACTGCACCGGATAGACCATTCAAACGTTCCAGCGCGCCGGTTGGATTCCCGAGATAGCGCTCCGTCTCACTGATTGCCAACGTGCAAGTATCTGGATCGTATCCCGCGGTCGCCGCAGATTCAAAACTTGATTTTGCTTCGGCGTATCTTCCGTCTGCAAAATGGCATTTGCCGAGGTAGAACTGGGTCAGCGCACCACCATCACCCTGTCCTAATGTTTCTGCGGCCTGGGAATACCGCCCCATTAAAAAGTAACAGACGCCCAGGCGCACGGCAGTTGCAGGAGAACGCGGTTGCTGCAGTTCCAGATCGGCGACAGACTCTTTGAGTACCTTGAATTGTCCACTATCCCCAGCAATGGCTGCGGAAATTTTATCGATTTCCTGCGGACCGAAGGAGCTATTTGAGAGAACAAGTTGTGCTAAATCACTTTCCATCAAGTCAGACATGCGTGGCAGACTCCCCAAGGATCAAGACGAGGGCCACCCCCCGGGCGACCGAAACGGATCATTATAGGGCGAGACGACACCAATTTACAAGGTGATAAGCGGGTTGCGCGTCGAGGCCGGAGCAATAAGCGGGGCGTTTGAGCGGCCCGTTCTGCAGCCCTCGAAAGGCGGCAATCGCCGAGTCTGGATCCCTTTCGGGCAGGCCTGGTGTATGGGATAAGGGCTAGGTCCCACTCGCAGTGGGCAAGACCAGGCCGCAACTGCCCTACCGATCGCCTTACCAATCGGCTTACCAAACCAAGAGGCCAGGAAGACGTTCTGAATCACCTGGATCGAGAGTCGCAATGTCCAGCACCTTACTTTACGACGATCCTCTGTTTCTACAGCACGAGACAGGCAGGCACGTCGAATCCGCCCAGCGGATTCGGCCAGTACAACACACACTGTCGGCCGAATCGGCATTGCCATCGCAGATCCTCCGCATCTCCCATTGGGATAAAGTCGATCACGATGCGATGCAACGCGTTCACTCGCAATCTTACCTGCAACATCTCGAACAATTCGCTGCCCAGGGCGGTGGCCAGATTGAGCAAGATACGATCTTATCGCTCCGATCTTTCGAGGTTGCCCGCCATGCGTCCGGCGCAGCATGTGATGCGGTCTCAAGGGTCATCGCAGGAGAAGCGCAGCGCGCATTCTGCCTGATACGCCCACCGGGTCACCACGCGCTCACCGACGGTGCGATGGGATTCTGCCTGCTCAATCACGTGGCCATCGCAGCCGCACACGCGCGTGCGACTGCCGGAGTCGACCGGGTGCTGATCATCGATTGGGATGTGCATCACGGAAACGGGACTCAGGACATTTTCTGGAGTGATTCGCAAGTCGCGTTTCTCTCGATTCACCGCTGGCCCTTTTACCCGGGGTCCGGCAGGGCCGAGGAAACTGGAACCGGACCTGGGTTGGGAACGACCTGCAATATTCCTTTGGCTATGGGGACAAGCCGTACGACCTATTGCGACCGGTTCCGACAAGAAGTTGAACGGATCGCGGCACACCATCAACCAGATCTGATTCTGCTTAGCGCGGGATTTGACGCCCATCAAGACGATCCGATCGGATCACTCGGGCTACAGGACGAAGATTTCGATACGCTGACTCGCTGTGTACGGGATGTCGCAGAAGTGCACTGCAATGGGCGGATCGTGAGTCTCCTTGAAGGGGGTTACAATCCCGAGGCACTGGCTAGGTGTGTCCGCATCCACCTCAGCGGGCTAAGCGACAACAGTTAACTTTTCGCCTTGCTTCCCGCCTGCTCACTTTGATCGCTGGAGGTGGCGGGTTTCTTTCTGGAGCCCTGCTTTTGCTCCGTCAGCGGCTTAGCTTTCTTAGTTGTCGAGGCATCGGTTGTCGACGCATCGGTTTTCAGTGTTTTTTTCGCCATACGAAGCTGGGCATCGAGCTTCTTAAGCTCTGCCAATTTTTCATCTCGGGCTTGAAGCCGCTGCTTTTCCTCCAGAGACCAAGCCGTCTTCTTTGCCTGCAATGATGCTTCACGATCTTCCAGCTTCTGTTCGGCAGTCGTTAATGCCGCTCGATCCTTTTCGATTTTTCGCTTTCCATCCTCAATCTTTTTTCGCACACGATCAAAAGCCTTCATTTTTTTAGCAAGTGTGCCGCGTAACTCGTCAAGCGTCTGCTGTTCTTTCGCAAACGCCTTACGGGCACTCGCGAGCGCGTCATTGGCTTTCGCGGCCGCACCCTGTTCCCGCGTCGCTGCAGCGGTCGCTGCCTCAGCAGATGCCTGTTGCGACTTGATCACTTTCTCATATTGCTCAAGGGCTTTACGTGTCACTGCAACCGATTCTTTCAACTGTGTTAACTGCGCAGCGGCCTGCCGGGCATCGTCTGCCGCTTGGGTTGCCTTGCGAATCGCTTCCTGTGCTTCTCGCTCTTTAGTCTCTGCCGCGGCAATACGGGCTCGTTCCGCTTTTTGTGCCTCCAGGGCACGCGTGCGTGCGGCAATAGCGATCTGCTGTTCTTTGGCAGCCGCTGCCTGCGCCTGGATAGCGGCCTGTTGCTGCTGCCGTGCCAGTCGCTGCGCCTTCTCAGCAAGTTTTTGCTGTTCCCGTGCAGTGCTCAAGGCCTCCTGCGCAGTCTGGCTCTCGCGACGCGCGGAATCGGCATCCTGAACAACAGAGGACTGAAACTGGGCTGCTTCCTCGCGGGCCTGCACTGCCTCGTTGCGGGCCACCTTTGCTGCCTCGAGGGCCGACTCAGCGGCCTTCCTCTGGTTGTTCACACTTTCTTTGGCGGCATTGGCTTTTGCCTCGGCCTGACGAGCCGCTGCCTGTGCTTCAATCGCGCGGCGCCGTGCGGCGGCAGCCGACTTCTCTGTCGCCTGGGCCATTTCGGTTGCCTTCTTTTGTGCTGCCTCTGCCTCAGTTATTTTTTTCAGGCGCTCTTGCGTCTCTCGGGAGAGCTTGCTGGCCTGCTCGAGTTTCTTTTCAGCTTCGGCATGTCGCTGGTCAGCGATCTTCATCTTTGCGGCGGCTTCGGCCGATTGATTTTCTGCAGCTTTTTGGGCCTTTTGTGCGGCAAGCTGCTGCGGTGTCGGTTCCGAGGTGCTCGCCGCGGGTCGACTGCAGCCACTCCAGCTCCCCAGCAAGGTGCATCCAATGAGAACAACGATAACACGACGCATGACAAACACTCCTCAAGGCAAGATGGCAATCAAGATGAAATGCGAACCGATATGTGGCGAATAAACCGACACAATGAACGCATTTTTACAAAATTCTTTCGGGATTCTCTCACCTACCACTGGACACCGATACGATACATTTGTACAGTATATCGATGCCGGTGGCCGAGATAGCAAAAACATCGGAAAAAAGATGCTGTAAAAGAGATAACGACAAAACGAAACGAGAGTAAAACATGCTGGAAAACACGCCACCGGCCTCAAGAAGTGATGCCCTGGTGGCGTTGCAGAAGACGCTCGGAGATTCGCTATTTTTTGCAAAGGCCGAGGAGGGAAAGACCCACTGCAACGACCGCAACGACCGCAACCGTCGCAACGACTCGGTATCGGTAATAGTTCAAACGTCTGGAGCCGTACACGATCGCGAACACAAACCCGAGGACAAAAAGGAACAGCAAAAACAGCAAAAACAAAAAGAACAGCAAGCACTTGCGACGCTCTTTCCATGCGGGTTACCCACGGATGAACTGATTGAACTAATCTATCAGGGTTCTGGATGTGGTGCCTTGGCATTCTGCCTTGCCCGCTCGGTCAGTCGCGACGGCCGAGCAATTGCGGTGATCGATCCCGAATACCAATTTTATCCGCACACTGCATTGGCTCTGGGTGTTGACCTGTCACAACTCACTATCTTTCGTCCGCAAAAAGGGGTCGATGAAATGTGGGTGCTGGACCAGACGATCCGCTGCCGCGGATTTGCCGCTGTACTTTGGCGCGAACCAAGGCGCGAACCAAGCGACGGAACAAGGCGGCGGGGAAAAAAACATAAAGGAACCATCCACGTGCGTCATCTCCGTCGCATCCAACTTGCATGCCAGAAATACAACACTCTCGGATTATTG
>JAYZMM010000093.1:0-12562 GCA_036153155.1 Planctomycetota bacterium | reverse complement strand
TACGCGAGCCCAACCACAGCGTGTCAAAGCAGGCGACCCCATAACTTTGAATATCGGGATCCGCGGTGACGGACCTATGGAGTTAGTCCAGGCGCCGCCGCTGGCAGAAATTGCATCACTCACAGAAGCATTCAAAGTGCCTGATGAATCACTTGCTGGACTGGTGGAAGACGATGTCAAGGTTTTCAGTCTCGACATCCGTCCGCGGCGAGCTGGCATTACTGAAATTCCGGCTCTACCATTCAGCTTTTTTGATCCGCAGGCTGAAAAATTTGAAACCGTTTGGAGCGATCCAATCCCGATTCAAGTTGCAGCTGCAGATCAGCTAGCCTTATCAAGCATCGTTGCGTCGTCGGCACCACGGTCCAACATTGAATCAGAAACAGCATCAAATAAATCGTCTGCACACATTGCACTGAACCATTATCGTGGTACGGATCTCCTGGAGCACACGGCTCCGGCTTCGAGCTGGACGTTGCTGGTGGGGTTCCTCTGGGCTCCCGTACTGTTTTGCCTGCTTGCTTTGATTCAGTTCGGTCCTCGCGTGATGGATCGATGGTATGGAAGTCGGCGTTCCGCTTACAAAAGGGCTGGGCGAGATTTGGATCATGCTTCCAGTGCAGAAGCAGTCTCTACGGCATTGCTTCGTTATGTGGCCACGGTGGGTGGTAAGTCCCCGCACTCGCTGACATCAAGAGACGCGATCGAAATTGTGCAGGGCAGTGTGCCCCAACACACAGTCCAAGAACTTAGCCAGTTTCTTTCACGTTGCGATTCGCAAGCGTACGCTGGTGGCACGGATGTGGATGTGCAAGCACTCATTTCCAACGCACGCGAGCAGCTCGACGATTTGCATCGTTGCCAAATTCAAGTAACTGGCAAAAGACGATGGTTGCCTGCCGCTGGCCTATGGATAATGTGCGCTTTCTTTTCCGCAATCAATGCCAATCCAGTGATGGCGACCGAACTAACGCACCGTCAACAGGAACAGGTTCTTCACGAGGCGGCGGAAGCATATCAAGAAGGTGTGGCTGCAGGTGATGATGCGGCCGACGCGAAAGAGGCCTTTGCGCGGTCGGCCAGTAAGTATCAACTCCTAGTAGATCAAGGTATCGACAATAAGAAATTGTATGCCAATCTTGCTTCTGCTTATCTGCAATCGGGTCAAGCAGCGCGTGCCCTGGCCAATTATGAGCGGGCGCTCATCTATACGCCCGGCAATGGTGATTTAAAGGCGGGTCGGGACCACGCAGCATTTTTGCTGTCCGGTGAAAAAACGTTAGAGCAATCCACGATTTTCGAATCATTTCTGGGATGGAATGACACAATTTCGGTCGAGGCGCGGGTTTGGATTTGTATTTTCTTCTGGTCTGCTTTCTGGATCACGTTGGCTGCCATGCTTCATAGAGACTTCCGTTTCGGCCGCAAAGTGGCGGGCTTTGCACTCGGATGTTGTCTGCTTTGTGGAATCTCACTGAGCATTGATTTCTGGAACACCGATTCGGCCAGTCGAGGTATCGTCGTTGCAGACAGTGTGCAGCTTCGCGAAGGGAATGGATCAGCCTTTTCGTCGCTGGGAGGCGCGACGCTTGCCGAAGGAAGTCGCTTCAAAGTAATGCAGCAAAAAGGCGATTGGATTGAAATCCGCACCGACGATGGGCAACAGGGTTGGATGGCGGTCGAAGCTGCAGAAATCATTCCAATCCATTCGATACAAAACACATAAAACAGTCATTGTACTCTACACTTTTTCAAGGAGATTTATCATGAAGAGGCATTGGTATTTTGGTGCGAGCCTTTTGGCTCTTACCGCGCTGTTTGGTATTCGCGCAAGCGAAGCGGAAGAAAAACCTCTGAACAAGGTTGTTCCCACAAGTCCGGCGGGTCGAATTGCCGCAACGGCGGCAAGCGAAACCCCCGAGGTCAATATTAAAGACGTGAGTTACTGCATTGGCCTTAGCTTTGGAAAGAGTCTCCGCGGACAAGCGATTGAAATCGATTTAGCCGCATTTAACGAGGGAATCGAAACGGGGGTACAGAATAAAGAATCGAAACTGTCTATCGATCAGATTCGAGATGTGATGGAGAAGTTTCAGGCAAAGCTGATTCAAAAGCAGATTGATGCAGAGAAGAACGCTGCCAAGGCAGCCCTGGAAAAGGAAAAAGCTTTTTTTGAAGAAAATAAATCCAAATCGGATGTTTCTTCAACCGAAAGTGGACTGCAGTATCGCATCATCAAAAGTGGTGCGGGTCAACAGCCCGCCAGTGAAGACCTGGTGACAGTTCACTATCACGGAACGCTACCAGACGGAACTATTTTTGACAGTTCCTACCAGCGTGGTGAACCGGTTACGTTTCCCCTGAATCGTGTCATTCCCGGTTGGACCGAGGCGCTGCAATTAATGAAAGAAGGTGACAAATGGGAGCTTTATATCCCCTCGCACCTCGCCTATGGCCCCCGAGGTGCCGGCAACCAGATCGGCCCAAATCAACCTCTAGTCTTCGAAGTTGAGCTGATCAAAGTGCAGACTAAAAATAGCGGATCAGAAAACCCAACTCCCGGCGTCGGTTGATTAGACTCGGTTTCACAGCTGATTTGTTTTCGCGAGTGGGTGGTGGTTTAGTCTGCCACCCACTTTTTTGCGCGATGATGGTGATGTTGAAGTTGCTTTTGATTCGCGCGAGTTGCTACTTACTGTTTTGAGGATGGGGTGAGAGTTCGGCAAGTGCCCGGCGGGCGATTACGACCAGGTATACGAGGGTACCAGCACAAAGTAGGAAACCAATAATGGTGACAGCAAGATGCACCGAGTCAAACGCACCTGCCGTTTTTGCACTGCTTACGTGATTGAGCAGATAGCCGAAATAGACCTCTACAAAAAATCCCGGAATTAGGCCGATGCATGCAACAAGAAAAAGAGAAAACCGCACGCTGGTCGTGCCCAGTAAATAGCTAACCGTTGCCGGATTCAGTGGAATGAGTCTTAGTAAGAGAAGCAGCCTTAGGCCTTCGTGTTCTGCTGCCTGCTCTACAACCAAAAATCGAGGATGTCGTGTAAGGAAAGAACGAACTTGGTTCCGGAAGAGTGTCCGCGCAAGATAGAAGTTGAGTACCGCTCCGAGCACACCCCCTAAAAACATCAGCAGCGTGCCCGACAGAATGCCAAAGAGCGCACCAGCAATGATTGCAAAAACGGTATCAGGGACGAAGATCGAAGAGAGCAGGACGAAGAGCACAAGAAAAATTAGGGGCCCTTTGGGGCCCTGTGAGGCAATCCAGTCTTTTAACTGGAGAACTTCTGGTCCGAGATATTCGCCGATTGCAATCGCTGCTCCAATGGCAATCGCAATTGCAACGCTGTGGCGTATCCACGTTCGTTTGCCATTGGCCTTATTGCCCATTTCCATGTTTCTATCCCGCACCACGCGCGTCGTTAAAAGTTTGCATTCTAGTTTCCGTTGTCGCGATTAAAGCTCAGATGGTGCACATGGCTTTGAAGGTCAATTCGCTTGCCTCAGCGTCTGAAATCAGCGCATCTTACGCCAGGTGCAACGGGTCATTTTTGGTTTTTGCTTAACGTGTATGTATGCTGCGGGATTCACGAAAGCCCAACTATTTAGACCGTGATTCATTGACGGCCCCGAAGCCATATTAGATAATCCCCATGCAAAAGGGTGTACTTTCAGGGGATGCGTTATGCGGTTTCTGGCTTTGGTCATCGTGGTCTTGGCGACCTTGGTATTTGGTCTGTTGGGTGCCAGAGTCTCGCTTTATTTTCATCTACTGACCGGTGTTTTTCTATTCTTATCGCTAGTCGGTATCTGGGACCTGATTCAGGTGCGACACTCCATCACACGGAATTATCCCATCCTAGCTCATCTTCGTTTTTTGCAAGAGATGATCCGCCCCGAAATTCACCAATATTTTATTGAGAGCGATATCGATGGCCATCCTTACAACCGGAATCAACGATCACTGATTTACCGTCGTTCAAAAAATGTGGAAGATGTGCTCCCTTTTGGTACGGAACTCGATGTTTATGGTCGGCATCATGAATGGATCGATCATTCGATGGCCCCGCACAAAAAATCCGAAGAGGCGTTCCGGATTTCGGTGGGTGGTCCAGAGTGTCAAAATCCATACTCGTGTTCAGTACTGAACATTTCGGCGATGAGCTATGGAGCACTGAGCCCCACTGCGATTCTGGCGATGAATGCGGGGGCAAAAAAAGGGAACTTTTATCAGTGTACCGGAGAGGGAGGGCTCACTTCCTATCACCGGAAAAACGGGGGTGACCTAGTCTGGCAAATTGGCACTGGCTATTTCGGCTGTCGAAATGAGGATGGCTCGTTCTCGGAAGATTTATTTATGGAGCACGCACTGCTCGATCAGGTGAAGATGATCGAGATTAAAATTTCTCAAGGTGCGAAACCCGGGCATGGTGGTGTACTCCCGGCTGCCAAAATTACGCCTGAAATTGCGGCCGCACGAAAAGTTCCCATGGGTCGCGATTGTATTTCCCCACCCGGACATACGGCATTTTCCACCCCGCGGGGACTATGCGAATTTATCGGTCGTCTTCGCGAACTTTCCGGTGGAAAGCCGGTGGGCTTCAAATTGTGCGTCGGGCATCGAACGGAGTTTTTGGGCGTTTGCAAGGCGATGCTTGAAACGGAAATCTACCCCGACTTCATTACCGTTGATGGCGCGGAAGGGGGCACGGGCGCAGCACCACTTGAGTTTTCTGATGCTGTTGGAACGCCGCTGAAGGGCGGACTGATTTTTGTTCACAATGCGCTTGTGGGTTGTAACCTGCGTGACCGTATCCGTATTGCGGCAGCCGGGAAGGTAGCCTCGGCATTTGCCATCGCGCGGAATCTTGCGATCGGTGCCGATTGGTGCAATGCGGCCCGCAGTTTTATGATGTCGGTCGGTTGTATTCAGGCACAGACGTGCCATACCAATCGATGTCCGGTTGGAGTCGCTACCCAGGATCCGCGGCGCTACTGGGCACTGAATGTCTCCAATAAAGCAAAGCGGGCATTTCATTTTCATCGTAATACCATGTCGGCCTTGGCTGAAATCGTTGCTGCGGCTGGTCTCGATCATCCCAGAGAGCTGGGGCCTTGGCACATTTGTCTGCGAGGAGAAGGCACCGACATCAAGACCTATGATGAAGCCTATCGTTTTTTAAAGCCTGGAGAACTACTTGATGGCACGGATGATCCCGGATTCAGTTCACATTGGCAGCATGCGACACCCGACATTTTTCGCAAGGATGTAACGGCAACCTGGTAGGGTGGTTCGACCACCCGTTGGCAAACAGCATAAGGAGTTCTGATGGCAGTCGATCCCTTCACCTATCAGCCGAAAGGCGATAAAAAAAATTCGGAATTCTTTGAAACCTATAAAGTCAAGATTTATGAGCGCCGCAAAAGTTCTGGATTAGAAGATCTGTTGGGAAACCTGAGGGCCCTGGTTGTCCAGGTGGAGCATGGTGATGCTTTTTCTTATCTCAGGGAATTATATTTGATGGGGCCCTATCGTTTTGCTGCGGCATATCAGAGCGAAACGCACCGCATTTTCGTGCTTCAGTCACATCCAGATTATCCGCGGTTTATTGTGCTTGAGCCACTTTCAGCAGACTACATGGATGAAATCACCATGAAGAATCGCCTGTATCCGCTCTCCGCGGCTAAGGCGAATGCACGGTATGTGGGTGAGATTTTTGAAACAAAAGACGCGACCGAGACGCGTTCGATTCTTGAGTCTCACAATATCCGTTTTAATTACCACCATGAAACAAAAAACGCATTTTTTACCGATGCACAAATCGTGTTTTCCTTCCCCTCGGACTACACATCTAATCGCGTTGGTTACACCGATACGAATATCGCTGACTACGATGGTTTGCAATTAGGTGAACCGTTGGAGATTCCTGCCGAGGAGCAGAGCAAGTTGGATGCGATTGAAGAATTTTCCAAGCAGCACAAACTCGATCAGTTGCTGTTAGGTGTCGATCACATGGCGACACGTATTCTGGCGGGAGAACGCGAAGACGCGATCTGTGAATTTCTCACCATGTCGAATTACTACTTCTGGGGTGCTTACAATATCGTGGATATGAATTCCTCCACCAATGTGACTAGAAATGGCACGGTGAAGGATGATAAGCAATCGCCAGCAAAGGTGTTCACTGCCAATAACATTCCTTCCTTCGTCAATTCGTTTGAAAATAAACCGATGCCGACCGAAGATTTTGTGCGAAATTTCGGAAGAAGGATGCATCATATCGCGTACGAAGTTCGGGATGGCGATCATCGTGGAGGAGAAAAAAACGTCGATTATGTAGTGGACACCGTGAAAAATGAGGGGGTCGAATTTTTGGCGCATGTCGTCGGAGAATGCAAAGATGACCCCGATTTGAAGCAAATCTTTTCCAAGCACTCCGCATATTCCATCCTTATCACAGAGTACGTCGAGCGATGTCATGCGTTTGACGGATTCTTCACTAAAACAAATGTTGCAGCACTAACCGAGGCAGCAGGTCAAGATGAGCGATATCAGCACGGAAAAGTGTTCGATTAGTTTTCTGCAGCGGTTGCTGTCCGATGCCGTCAGAGTTTGTGTTAAGGAGACGTAAAATGACCAACCCATCCGGTTCCCCAACCACCACATCCCTTACCGGGACACATCTGATTGATACTCCACTACTGAATAAAGGAACCGCCTTTTCGGAGCAGGAGCGACATTTGCTCCTGCTCGAGGGACTCTTGCCCCCGCATTATGAAACGCTCGACGAACAGGTGGCCCGCTGTTATGAGGCGTTTTCCGGTCAGCCGACGGATCTTGAAAAACACGTTTACTTGAGAAATCTACAGGATACGAACGAGACCCTTTTTTACCGATTGATGCTGGATCACATCACGGAAATGATGCCGATCGTCTATACACCCATCGTGGGGCTGGCCTGCCAGAAATTCAGTCATATCTATCGTCGCCCTCGCGGTGTTTTCATCTCTTATCCGGAACGTGCTCATATGGATCACATTTTTTCGAATGTGGACAGAGACATTGAGGTGATTGTGGTAACAGACGGAGAACGGATATTGGGTCTAGGCGATCAGGGAGCCGGCGGTATGGGCATTCCGATCGGAAAGCTATCGCTCTATACCCTTTGTGGTGGCATTGCGCCAGAAAAGACACTGCCGATTTTGCTTGACTTAGGAACCAACAATGAGGAGAGACTGAAAGATCCCACCTACATTGGTTGGCGGAAAAATCGGATTCGCGATAAAGAGTATGACGACTTTATTGAACAGTTTGTTCAGGCAGTGATGAAACGTTTTCCTGATGTTCTTCTGCAATGGGAAGATTTTGCATCTGCCGACGCGGCGCCGATTTTGGATCGCTACCGTGACAAATTGTGTACCTTCAATGACGATATCCAAGGTACGGCCGCTGTGGCGACCGGAACCATTCTCTCAGCGCTGGAGGTGGCACAGAAACCACTGTCGCAGGCGAAAATTGTAATGTTGGGCGCCGGATCGGCCGGGCTGGGAATCACTCTGCAACTCCAACGAACAATGGTTCGAGAGGGGCTTAGTGAACAAGAAGCAAAACAAAGGTGTTTTGTCATCGACCAGAACGGCCTGCTCTGCGATGATCGTGAAGGCTTGAACGAAACCTTGCAGCAATTAGCGCAGAAACGAGAAGATCTATCGGGTTGGGATTGCGGTACGACCGAATCGATCGGACTAGATGACGTAGTTCGTAATGCAAAGCCCGATGTCTTGGTCGGGGTCACGGGCGTTGCCGGATTGTTCACCGAGGAAGTTATTCGTGATATGGCGACTCATGTCGATCGCCCCATTATTTTTCCTTTATCTAATCCAACCTCCCGAGCCGAAGCGACACCGGCCAATTTATTGAATTGGACTGATGGCAAGGCGCTGGTGGCGACTGGCAGTCCTTTTGACCCGGTTACGCATGCCGGTAAAGAATTTACGATCGCCCAGTGCAATAATAGTTACATTTTCCCGGCGATGGGACTAGCGATCCGATCTGTCGGTGCGCGGCGCGTGCTTGATGAGATGTTTATGGCGGCGGGACTGGCGTTACGAGAAGTTTCCCCAGCGTTGAAAAATCCGCAAGCGTCCCTTTTGCCATGCCTGGAAGATATGCGTGAAGTTTCGCTGCACATCGCGAAAGCGGTTGCAGTGGAAGCGGTGCGACAAGGGGTGGCCGACGATATCGCGGAAGAGGAGATTGACGCGCGGCTTCAAAGCACGATGTGGGTTCCCGAATATCAGGAAATCACATTGGCAAAGTAATGTATCTTCCCGCCCACTGTCTCCCGAATTGAAAGGAATCAGTGATGATAAGCGACCATATCGCAGAAGGAACCTCCCCCCGCGTGGTTATCATCGGCGGCGGATTTGGTGGTCTGCATGCTGCTCAAGGCCTAGCGAAGACGATGGCTAAGGTGACCCTCTATGATCGGAGAAACTACCATTTGTTTCAGCCACTTCTCTATCAGGTAGCCACCGCGGAATTAGAACCGAACAATATTGCCTTTCCGATTCGGAAAATTCTTAACAAGCAAAGCAATTGTGATGTGGCGCTTGGTGAGGTCACGGCGATTGACTTGAATGAAAAAAAAATCACGGTCAACGGCGGAGAAGTATCTTATGACTATCTGGTGATGGCAACCGGTGCAAGACAGTCCTATTTTGGGCACGATGAGTATCGCGGGTGTGCGCCCGGATTAAAATCGGTGGATGATGCTCTGGAAATACGGCGGCGTGTACTGCTTGCCTTCGAAGAGGCAGAATGGGAAAAAGATGATGCTGCTCGCCAGTCCAAGTTGACCTTTATTATTGTCGGTGGTGGGCCGACAGGAATGGAGTTGGCCGGGGCGATTATGGAACTGGCATCCAAGACGCTTCCCAACGACTTTCATAATATTGATACCCGCTGTGCTCGTGTGATTTTGATACAGGGGGCTGACAGACTGGTTCCGGGAATGCCGGAAGACCTCGCGCAGCGTGCCCAACGCGTTCTGGAAAAGTCTGGCGTTGAAATTCGACTGAACACACTCGTTACGGAAGTAACCGAGGCAGGTGTTGCTATCGGAGAAGAACGTATTGCAGCCGAAAATATTTTCTGGGCAGCAGGGGTACAGGGGCAGGCGGTGTCTGAAACCTTGGGCGTGACTTTAGATCGCGCAAATCGTGTGATGGTGGGCCCCGATATGGCATTGCCGGACCATCCCGAAGTGTTTGTAATCGGTGACGCTGCTGCCGCAACCGACTCGACAACAGGTGATCCGATTCCAGGTGTTGCACAGGGTGCTATTCAGGCTGGAGACTACGTTGCCCGCATTATTGCCGGTGAGATAAAAGGCAAAAAATCTGTCTCGCGCCCCGTGTTCCGATATCACGACAAAGGGTCGATGGCGATGGTTGGCAGAGGCAACGCGATTGCGGCAATCGGGAAAACACACTTAGGAGGTTTTATTGGCTGGTTGGCTTGGAATTTTGTCCACGCCATGTTTTTGATTGGATTCGGTAATAAATTGATTGTGATTTTTGAATGGTTCTGGAATTATGTGCGCCACACTCGGCAGTCGCGATTGATCACCGGAGATCCAGAGGTCCGTATCAAAGAATTACGCTGTAAATAGAATCCCTCGCTGCACAATGCGGTGCATTATCGTGCAACATTGTGCAACGAGGATTTGTGTGAAGATAGCCTTTTTAGGGCGCGACCCAGTTTTTATCCCCTTCTAGGACTGCATTCACGTTATTGGTCCTCCGCGTATGGGGATTCCAGATTTGCAGCGAAATCTGATGTTTCGGGTCTTCCGCAGTCTGCTCAAAGAGTGCAGCAACTTGGCGATAGCCGGTTGCCGGTTTTCCGTTAATTGTGAGGATGAAATCGCCCGGAATGAGCCCCATCTTTTCAGCCGCGCTGTCTGGGGTAACCTTGTCAACAATCAATCCCGTTTTGTCACCTTGTTGGCCAAGGTATGCGGTGAATCCGAGGTGTCCCCAGTTCTGTTTCCACGGTTCGACCAGACCGCCGACAACAGTCTGAGCGTGGACTGGAAAGGCTTGCGAATACTTTTGGATCACTGGATTTTGATTGCCAAACACACCCGCTCCGAGGTAGGTGCGATAGGCTGGTGTGTATTGATACTCACCACCCTGATTCGTGTAATAGTGGTGGTGTACATGCAGGACCAGAGGTTGAGGCGCCGGGGTGGGATCTGCATCACCGGCCTCCATATCCGGATTGTCTTGTCCCGAAACCACAGCAACGGTGGCAAGCAAAGCCACGGAGGCCGCAATCAAAAGTGTGCCTGACTTTCGTCGCACAGCCTTAAACATCATAGTTCTATTCCTTATTCCAGATTTGTTGGTCCCAGTTCACCCGTGTTAGTAGCAGAAATTCAGTTTTCGATGGCGTTATCCGAATTAAAATATTCCCCAAGATCTTCCCATGATAATCGCTAGCTTTCCACTGATCAAACGGTTCACACGACGCCAAATCGATGCAGTTTGTTTTCGATCTGGACGCAACCAGTGACCTTCGAAAGCGGCGCAAATTGCATCTGATTTATCCCTTTTACCAGACTTCGTCAAAACTCTTTCCTGTTATAATAGGGCCGGTTACGGTAATGCTGCAGAGGCGTTTTCAATAATGATCCTTTGGCATGATTTATCGCAAGTACGTATACAAAAGGAAATCAATGATGAGTTACCGGTTTGCTCACGTGTCTCACGTGCATAGGAACCTAATTTTAATCCTTTTCACGATGTGGTGTTCATCGGTCTTTTGCGGCGCGTTGTCGGCAGATGCGACGAACGAAAAGACTCCCGGAGCAAAGGCATCGCAGTCGCCGGCTTCGTCCAATCCAGTGCAAGCCGCGGCCAAACAGGCGTCAACACCGGGCGTTCAAACCGCGTCGGCAAAAGAACGTGAGGAACGAGACAAGATCTGGAACAGCCCAGAGATGAAAAAAGCGAGAGCCTGGGTCGATGATTACCTTCGAGTTACCAATAAATATACGCCGGAGCAAAAGGCAGAATATAAAAAGCACCTTGCTTTGCTCACCGCACCGCAAATGGAAATGTGGTTAATGCGATTTGAACATGATCAAGATGCTGCAAAACGAAGAGAGAGTGGATTTCAGGCCGCACGTAATGCCGGGCTTGCCCGTGACGAGGCGGCCATCAAGCAAAATCAGAAAGAACTGAGCGATATTGAAAAGGGTGAGAATACGGCAGCGGCCGATGAAGAAAAGCGACTGAAGAGCGAACAGACCTTTGCGCGTTCGATGTATAAGCAAAAGCAGCGAGAGGCGACGCGGATGCTGGAGGAATATTCTTCAGGGGGATTCGGCTGGGGATTCGGAATGGGAATGCGTTAATTCGCAAAGACCTGTTGTCCTGTCACGAGGCGTCTGGCAGTAATCTGCTGAATGCCCGCATCCATCCTGGATTGCTCATCCAGGTCGAAGCCGTAACCAACTTTCCGTCTTCCTCAATTCCATCCAGGCCCCGATCAACCCATTGGCCATTCGCCATTTCCACTTCTGGGCGACAGAAGGGAACTGCAGTCACTCGCCGCCCTTTTAGCACACCGGCAGCAGCGAGGATTTGGATACCGTGGCAGGTGCATGCCACAGGTTTTTCCTGTTCGAAGAAATGACGCACCAGTTGTAAGACATGTGCATCACAACGTTGGTATTCTGGAGCGCGTCCCCCGGGAATGACCAAGGCATCGTAGGAAGTTGGTTCAAGCGATGAGAAATCGTGCGTCACTGGAAAGTTATGGCCACGAGCTTCCGTATAAGATTGCAGAGATGTATCTGCAAGATCATGAACAGCGGTGATCACACTTGAACCGGCAGCCTTACCCGGCGAGATGGTGTGTACTTCGTGCCCCAACATTTCAAGAGCCTGTTGCGGGAAACGCACTTCCAAGTCTTCGTTAAAGTCGCCAACGATCATGACGATTTGAGCCATCTTATCCTCGCACTGAAAATTACTTAGATAATGTTTTAGGACACGGTTGTGCGGAAGAGTATTGCGCATTAAAAGGCATCTGCATAGTACCCCAAGATGAATGATCTTGGGGGTTGGGCAGTGCCTTTATCAAAAAAAACGGAACACTTTAGGCTAAAAATTGATGCCTGTTCGCAACAAGAGCGTGTCACCCACTGAGAGATCCGGTCGCGCAGCATCAAATTCAAATTCCCTGCCCAGCACATAGGCGAGTTCGGCAACGGTTGAAGTTCCCGGAGGTCGAAATATACCGGGTAGTTTTTTTTCGGAGTGTTCCCAGCCGAACGCAATTCGCCACTCACTGTAAGTTAAACGGTCATCATTCCCGAGAGCATCCTGATAAGCCCAAGTTCCTCCCGCAAAACCACCACCCAGATAAAGCCAGTTTTGCTTCTCTTCTCTCTCAGAAACCAAGAACATCAGTCGAGGATTCGGTAGCATCAGATTCCAGCGCATTTTGGGAGAGGCATCCCAGATTACTCCGGCGGCA